>JBCBDI010000126.1:0-7375 GCA_038529885.1 Pseudomonadota bacterium | reverse complement strand
TTGCGCCCTTCCTGTTCGTCTTTTGGCATGGCGCAAGCAAGATGCTGGAGAGGGCATTCGCGTAGAGCAATAGAACCATGGATGGCAGCTCAGCGCTCAAAAATTTCACCATGACAATTGCGGCGGCGAGACTGAACGCACTGATCAGGGCGACCAGGCTACCAAGATCAAAGCCCGTAAGATCGAGCGCCCCGGGACGCCAAAAAAAGAATAGACCCGGCATGACCATGACCAGCACGCCAAGGAACCCCACGATTAGCGCGGCCCATCGATGCGGCCCGACAAACTCGCGTAATGCCAGCGCAGCAAGCAAAGTCACGAAGAGCGGCCGGGTAAAACTGATGGCATTGAACTGAGCCAGCGTCAGCGTGAAGAAATCCGAAACCGCGATAATGGCCAGCGTAAAGCCGAGCGTCCCGGAGAGGCTCCGTAAGAGCAATAAGCCCGGCCGTTTGGTCCGCATTTTCGAAAAGCCAATCATGGCGACAAACGGAACCGCCATCCACATGCCAAAGAATGCCCGCCAAAAGGCCAAAAAGACCGGGTGTACATCTGCGGATAGAAGTTTGTTGAGGAGCAGGTAGAAGGTGAAGCCGATGCCGGACAAAACCATCAAGAACGCACCGCGCAAGTTTCCCGACAAAGCGCGTTTGTTAACGTCTTCGTAACCGGATGCGCCCTCCTTATCTGTCATGTCCCACTTCTCCGCAGCCGATTTAAACGCCATTGACCGCCTCTGGCGATCGGTTCCAGCAGATCATGTCTGGACCGGCTGGTCGGCCACGGGCGATGAGCCAGAGGAAATCACACTCTATCGCACGCGCGCGCACTGGCGCCGATTTCCGTTACGAAAGTCAAACGGGGAATTCGTTTTGTTTGACGATCGCGGTGCCGAAGTCGCGCGCTCTGAGAGCCCTGACGCGCTCCTTCAACAGGTTGAATTGATCCCCGGACTCGCCGCCTAAGCTCTTGAAATTAGGCGCTTTGCCCGCTTTTCATAGCCTCCGCCATTTGCTCTGCTTGCTCGCGCGTGATGCCGAGCGCATCGAGGAGTGGACCTGCCATTTCTTCATTCCAGCTATGCGGCGGCCCCACCGTCATACCGCCATCGACGAGGAACTCCCCGCCGGTGATGAAGCCCGCCTGATCTGAACTGAGATAAGCCGCCATGTTCGCTATATCAGCGCCGGACCCCGTTCGGCCGATCGGCTGCATGGCGCCGCCCGCCTGCGCGACCATTTCCGCCATCTGGTCGGCCTGTTCGCGCGGAAGACCGAGGGACGCCCCAAAAATAGATGTCGCAATAAAGCCTGGCAGAACCGCATTCACGCGGATCTGATACTTGGCCAGTTCGGCGGCTGCGAGTTTAGAGAAATGCGCGACTGCCTTCTTGGCAACCGAGTAAGTGACCGGGGCATAACCCGCGCACACGGCTGAGATCGATGACGTGTTGATCACGCTGCCGCCGCCGCGCGCTTTCATGTGCGGGACAGCAAAATGCGTTCCGGCAAAAACTGACTTGAGGAGCAGGTCCATAGTGAATTGATAGCCATCGAGGTCTAACTCTTCGACGGTGCTCGACGTTCCACCACTCCCGGCATTGTTCCAAAGAATGTCGAGGCCGCCAAACGTATCGACTGCGGATTGCATCAGCGCTTCCAAGGCCTTTGGATCAGTCACATCGCAATGCTGATAAGCCACCGTGTCACCGCCAAACCGGGTCACCAGCGCTTCGCCTTTATCATCCTGCACGTCGGAAATGATGACTTTCGCGCCGGCCTCGACGAAGACCTCCACACCGGCGGCACCGATGCCACTCGCTGCACCCGTGATCACGGCGACTTTGCCAGATAAATCGACCATGCGGCCCTCCATATTTTTCTTTGTTGGTAATGGGCGCTCGGACGCTCCAAGCGTCAAGGCGGGTCGCCGCGTAAGTTTGCGTGATTTCGACTGGCTCAAGCGCTTGACTCTTAGCCTCTAATCCTGTTTTAGACGCCGCTTCAGGACGGGTCGGTGTGGCGCTGCCGTTGCAATCGTTACTTTCATACGGAGAGTAACCAGCCCACGTCAAAAATTGAGGTTTAATATGTCACGTCGTCATTCGGCGAAGTACAAGATTGATCGCCGTGTTGGCGAGAACATCTGGGGCCGCCCCAAATCACCAGTTAACAAACGCCCAAACAAGCCAGGTCAGCACGGCCCAAACCGCCGTGGTAAAGTCTCTGACTATGGTATGCAGCTGATGGCCAAGCAGAAACTTAAGTTTCACTATGGCGACATCACTGAGAAGCAATTCAAAGCGACATTCGTTGAAGCCGCTCGCCGTAAAGGCAACACTGCAGAGAACCTGATCGGTCTCCTCGAGTCGCGTCTCGATGCGTTCGTTTACCGCTCTAAGTTCGTGCCGACAATCTTCGCAGCGCGTCAGTTCGTGAACCACGGCCACGTCACTGTGAATGGTGTGAAAACCAATATTAGCTCTTACCGCCTGCAGCCGGGCGACGTTGTCCAAGTTCGCGAAAAGTCTCGCAACATGGCCCTCGTCCTCGAAGCGCTGGGCTCTCCAGAGCGCGATCTGCCCGAATATATCGAGGTCGACCCAAAGGCGATGACCGCGACTTATGTTCGGATGCCAGAACTCTCTGACGTTCCTTACCCGGTTCAAATGGAACCTTCTCAGGTCGTCGAATACTATTCTTCATAAGCAGAAAGCTGCTTGCACGAATTCAAAAGCCGCGCTGTCATGGCGCGGCTTTTTTGTTTCTCAAAGGATTGATTGCTCGTGACCCATCCGACCATTTCTGCTGTGCGCAAAGCGCTAATCGCGGCACCTGGAAAACCGTTCGACCTTGCCAAGCGCGATAGCGGCGATCGATCGCTCTTCCCCGACAAGAAAGACGCTCGGGCCAGCCTCAAGGAAGACGCCGCGATTATCAATGAGCTGCAAGATAAGCTCTATGCCAATCGCGACCGCGCCTTGCTTGTTGTCCTGCAAGGCATGGATACGGCGGGCAAAAGCGGCGTCATCCGCAACGTCTTTTCCGACACCAGCCCGCTCGGGATGCAAGTGCGCGCGTTTAAAGCGCCGAGCAAAACCGAGCTGGCGCATGATTATCTCTGGCGCATCCACGACGCGGTGCCGCGCAAAGGCCGGATCGGTATATTTGACCGCTCACACTATGAAGACGTGCTGGTCGTCAAAGTCCGTAATTTTGCGCCCGCCGATAAGGTCGAGCAGCGCTATGAGCAGATCAATGCATTTGAGAAACACCTCACTGAAAATGGCGTGACCGTGCTCAAATTCATGCTGAATGTCGGCTATGAAGAACAAGGCATTCGCCTGCGCGAACGTCTCACTGAAGAGCATAAGCTTTGGAAGTTTAACCCTGGCGATTTGGAAGACCGTAAGCTCTGGCCGGAGTTTATGGATGCCTATGAGACTGCCGTGCAGCGCTGCTCAACCGAGCCTGCGCCTTGGTACATTGTTCCCGCCGATAGCCGCACCCGGCGCAATGCGATGATTGCCCGGGTCGTACGCGGCGCACTTGAGGATATGAACCTCTCATGGCCTGACCCGGGCATTAATGCCGATGATTTCGACTTTGACTAAAGACTGGGACTAAAGACTAGCCGCGGATCTTGACTGAGCCGCCGCTTGATTTGTCTGTGACAATATCTGTCGGCGAGCCATAGACATCAACATCGGCGCCGCTTGAGGCTTCGGCATCGACGCTGCCAGTCACATGGATCGAAATATCTGAGCCGCTGGACGCGTCCGCATAGCCCGTCTCGCAAACCAGGTCTCTGGCGGTGAGGTCCGAGCCAGACGAAGATTCAGCACGCACGGTATTGCAAGTGCCAGACACCGTCGCATCTGACCCACTTGAGGTCTCAACCGTGACCGTTCCGCCATCAATACCATTGACCGCGACATCGGCGCCGGACGAGACATCGACGAAGACTTGCTCCCCGCTCATGCCAGAGCCTGACACATCAGACCCAGAAGAGGCTTCAACGGCGCTGATTTGCGGCGCAGTGACGGTGATGGAATATTTGAGGCGGCGATTGTTCCAGCCCCAATTGCGCTTTTTGCGCTTGAGCACCAGCGTGTCGCCGCGGACGAGGACTTCAATATCGCTAAAGTCGCCTTTGGTGTTTTCGACACTCACCGATTGCGCGGTGCCGGTCTCGAAAGACAGGTCTAAGCCGGCTGAGATATCGATCGCGGTAAACGCACCAACATCATAATTACGGGTCTCAGCATTGGCCGTCCCAACTAGGCCTAATGCAACGAGGCCAGCGACGGAAAGAGGGCGGATCATGGTTTCACTCCATAGAGAAAATGACAATTTGATCCTGAACGCCTCGCCTCTCTACATATCGAAAAACAATAAGTCAATACGAATTTGACTACAAATGTGGTCGAAGGGGCGGGCGACCGGCAGACTGAAACTAGATATCTTTTTTGCAGCGGCGTTCGACGGGCCACTGCGCCTCATGCGTTTGAGGGAGAGATCCACATTGGGAGCACGAACATTGAGAATTCTATTTGTCTTGGCATCAGCAATGATACTCAGCGCCTGCTCGGGCGGTGGCGGCTCCAGTCCGGCGCCAATCCAGCCGGTGACAACCGCCCCTCCGCCCAGCACCCCAAGTTCCAGTCTCACCTCGGAAACGGATGTGGTCTATGGCACAGGCCTGGTCACGAACAGCTCGGTGAACCTGCTTTTAGACATCTATCAACCGAGCGACACTTGTCCCGCGCCGCGCCCCTTTGTGATCGGAATTCATGGGGGCGGGTTTATTGGCGGGTCCAAGAGCGACAGCAATTGGGTCCAGGTGATGCAGGCGGTCAATAATCGCGGCTATGCCGGGATCTCGATCGACTATCGCCTGGTGGGAGATAGTCCCCTCGTCTCCGCGGAATTCCAACCCGTGCTAGATGATCTGCTCGCCGGCGCTGTCGGCCTGAGCCAAAGCCAACTTGATCAATTAAACGCCGCCGTCTCCGCCTTCGAAGATGCCGTCACCGCGATTGAGTGGGCGCGAGACAATGCGGATACGCGCTGCCTCGATATCGATCGATTCGCGATCTGGGGCTCTTCCGCTGGGGCGATAACGGCCTTACATGTCGCCCACGCCTTGGACGATTTCTTCATTGATCGCCCCGAGCCGGCAGTGGTGGTCGACTATTGGGGGCGGTTATTCTTCGACAACGTGATCCAGGCTGATGGTCCGCCGCTGTTTATCCTGCATGGCACGGATGACGCGACCATTGATTATAGCACGACGGCGGTCCCTCTGGCTGCGGAAGCAACCACCGCAGGGCTGCCGTTCAGTTTCTACACGATTGAAAACGGACCTCATGGCTTTGGCAGCATCGATCCCAATCGGGTGCAGATCAATGGGCGCGACCCGCTCGATGTCACACTCGACTTCGTCATTGCGCACCTGACCGGGGGCACGCCGCTTTACGAAACCCAGACCGTCACCCGAGCGCCTTGATCAGTCGATCCCGAACGCCTGCCCGACCGCTTCCACGAGATCGAGCATTTCCCCGATTTGCTGGATCGCGAGCCGCACCGCAGCATCGCCGTCTAGGCCCGTGTCTTCGCTGGTCAGATCAAACCGGTTCGGACCTTCAATGGCGACAACCAGATGGTCAGCTTGTGCCGTGGCGCGAATTTTTTCGCCATGCGCGAGTTCGATTATCCGCGCCATAACGTCTGGCGTGAAGACAAAACGCGCCTCAACTTGGTCATTGGACCGGACCCTGAACCGGTCCTCAAACGCATTCGACTCCAGGCTGACTTTTTCAAGCCGCTCGGCATCGCCCGGCTTGTGCCAGCCAATCTTGCGAGATCTCAGCTGCGTCGTGCTTTGCAGCGGTCGTGGCAGTTTCAAAACGACCAGCAGCGCGTGTTCGGCGGCATGGGTCGTCCCATCATCGGTTCGGCGCGGCGCGCGGACAACTTCGAACGCATCAAAATGCAATCCGGCATGCTCTCCGGCAAAGCCATCTTCGAGCCGCGTGAGACCCGTTTCACGCGCTTTCTTAGTCGCTTCATCTGCCGCGCCGATATGAATGACCGTAGTCAGTTCGACCAAGCCTGACGCGCGCGCCGCTGCGACAGCTTCATCCTGGCCTGAATAGGCTTCCATGGCTTCATAGAGTTTCGCGAACGAGGTCTGAAACATGCCCTCTTGGCTTTGTTGCTGGATCATTCCGCCACCTCCGCCCGGCGCCGCCACATAGCGCAAACCAAGATGCTGCGTCAGCGGCTCGAACACGGATTGACGAAACTTAAGATCCTCCACAGTCCGGTCGACAAAGTGTTTGGCAATTCGGATGATGGCTGGACGGGCGATGAAGAACGCGGCCACAGCGGCGATGATAAACCCAACTGGGCCCAGCGCCGACGTCAGCACAAAGAAAACGAGCAAGGTGATCATGCCCGTGAAGCAGCCACCGCCATAAAGAGCGTTTATCGGGTTCTGCTCGGTCAGCCGCGGTTTGGCATCTGCGAGTTTTGGCAGCGTCTCGCGCGAGACAATCTCGCGCAAACCGGCAAAGCCGTCGCGTTGCTCTAGCCGTTCCCAAGATACTGGGGTTTCACGCGGCGCAGCCTGGCTCAACGCAGTCTCCTCTTCTGACAGCGAGGATCAAGCTAGCGCCGACCAGACGAAAAAAAAGCCCGCATCGAAAGATGCGAGCTTTTCTTGTCCGTCTTGCCCGAACGGGCGCGGCTTACATGAAGCCTTTGAACTTATCTTTGAAGCGAGACACGCGGCCACCGCGGTCAAGGTTCGCGCCGCGGTCGCCGGTCCAGGCCGGGTGCGAGCTAGAATCGATATCGAGGACGAGCTTGTCGCCTTCTTTGCCCCAAGTAGAGCGGGTTTGATACTCCGTCCCGTCAGTCATGACGACGGTGATGAAGTGATAATCTGGATGGCCTTCGGCTTTCATCGCGGGGTGCCTCTTTGATCTGGTGTGGGACGATTGCTGACCGGCCCTGAAATCTCGAAAGCGCGGACATACAGGAACGAGGCAATGAGCGCAAGACAATTGAGTCAGGCGGCTCAACCCTGTCTGTGCTGACAGATCTGACAGTGGCGCGGGTGAGCTCGGTTTGATGTTTTGACACCAAGACACAGGACCCGATTGGATGCGCCTCATACTTTTATCGCTCTTTGCCTGGCTCACGATTTCGACGCCAAGTTTCGCGCAGATGAGATCCGTCTGCGACATCTCAGAGGCCAAATGCGTCGTGAATGGCGGCAAGTGCAATATCCACTTTCGCAATCGAACCGGAGATTCAGGCGGCTCCGATGGCAGCTCAAAGCTCGAGCAGAGCTCTGCCGCACAAGCGGT
>JBCBDI010000125.1:0-7479 GCA_038529885.1 Pseudomonadota bacterium | reverse complement strand
CTGGCGGGCCATATTCTGCTGAAACTGTTCGCTGGATTTGCCGTCACCGGCATCACCGCGGGCGGTATTGGTCTTCTGGTCGCCCCCCTCGCCTTCGGCATGGGCGTGGCGCTCAATGCCCTCGAATTCCTCGTTGCAGGTCTGCAAGCGTATGTGTTTGCGATCCTGACCTGCGTTTACTTGAACGACGCCTTACACCCGTCGCACTAAGGATCTGTATTCATTGCGGCTATTTTGCCGTGCGGTTTCAACTTGACGTGCCCCTTCGAACAGGCTTCACGGGGCGCAATTCGAACGAAAGACTTCCCAAAGGAGAATCTCATGGAAGGCGATATCACTCTCGGTCTTAAGTATGTAGGCGCCGGCCTCGCGACTCTCGGCATGATCGGTGCTGCGATTGGTGTGGGTAATATTTTCGGCTCATTCCTGGATGCGGCCATGCGTAACCCATCGGCTGCGCCACAGCAGACCGGTAACCTCTTCATCGGTATGGCGCTGTCAGAAGCGCTCGGCATTCTGGCCTTCCTGGTTTCGATCCTGATCCTGTTTGTGGTCTAGGCCACAACACTTACACCTCGAAACCATTAGGGACCTGATAGGCTATGTATCCGATTCTGATCGCTGCAGACGCTGCGAAGGACGCTGAAACAGCGGCCTTCCCACCGTTTGACCCCTGGCACTTCCCCTCCCAGATCTTCTGGTTGGTGGTGCTGTTCGGGACCCTATACATCGTGCTTTCGCGGATCATCCTGCCGCGCATTGGCAACACGCTGGAACGCCGCGAGAGCACAATTGCCAGCGACCTCGACGAGGCCGCTCGGTTGAATGATGAAGCAATCGATGCGCAAAAAGCCGTCGATGTTTCAATCGCCAAGGCGCACGCCAAAGCCCGCGAGACCGCGGACAAGGCGAAAGCCAAGATCGACAAGGAAATCGCGTCTGAAACCGCCAAGGTGGACGCCGAGGTCGACAAGAAGCTCAGCGAGTCCGAAGCCCGTATTGCCGAGCTGCGCACCGAAGCGATGAAAAGCGTCGAAAGTATTGCCGGCGAGGCCGCCGAAAGCGTGCTCGGCAAGTTTGGCAGCAAAGCTGGCAAATCGGATGTCACCGCAGCCGTAAAGTCGGCTCTGGGAGAAGGATAAGCTCATGCGTTACCTGCTTCTCATACCTGCATTGGCATTTGCACCCGTCGCCCATGCCGCGGACGAAAAAGTCGCTTGGTATGCCGACCCGACAACCGCCACCGCATTCGCAGCACTGGTGATCTTCCTCATGATCGTCGCCTTTGTTGGCGGGTTCAAAACCATTTTCTCGATGCTCGACTCACGCGCGGAAGGCATTCAGAGCCAGATCGACGAAGCGAGAGCCTTGCGTGAAGAGGCCGCCAAATTGATGGCCGACGCCAAGAAAAAGGCGAAAGAGGCGGATGATGCCGCTGAAGACATCATCAAACGCGCCAAGGCGGACGCCGACACGATGATGAAACAGGCCAAAGCCGATTTGAAAGCCAAGGTCGCGCGCCGCGAAGCTCAAGCTGAAGCCCGAATCGCCCGCGCTGAGTCCGAAGCTGCGGCAGACGTGCGCCGAGTGGCGGCCGATGCCGCGACCAGCGCCGCCCGCTCTATCCTGTCAGGATCCGGTGAGGCAGACGACCTGTTCGATAAAGCGCTTGGCGAGATCGATCAGCGTTTGAACTAGGCGAAACGCTCCAAAACGAAATCATTCAAAGCCCGCCCTCTCCAGAGGACGGCTTTTATTTTTTGGAAGGTCGCTTTTCGCGGCCAAAAACGGCTTTCATCATCCAGTTCGGGGCGAATCGCTCCACGCGCGGGTGACGCTCCAGAACGCCTTCCATCCAACGCCGCCCCCAGAGTGAGTTGCGACCGAGCAGTACCACGCCGAGAATCGCGATTGGCAACCCGATGGGTAAAAGCGGTGTCACGAAAGCGATGGGAACGGCAATTGCAATCAGCAATAATCCCAGCAAGGCAAAGGCCTGCCGCACAAGCGTCCGCACGCTCGCTCCAACAACGCCGAGAGGCGCTGTGGCGGCGCTCTGTTTGAGCGACTCTTTGTCAAAAGGGGATGATCCGTCGGGCATGTTTTTTAATATGGTTCTCGAACGCAACGTTCCAACTAAATTTGACTGAAAAATGACTCTGGCAAGGTTGAACCGTTTTGCCTACACAATTTCGGTTGAAATGACGTGAATTTCATTGCGAAGTTTCGTCAAAAACACACTGGTGGACCTCGATTGCAACAACTCAAGTCCATTCAAGCCTTGCGCGCTCTGGCAGCGCTGGCGGTTATGCTGGCTCATCTATACGGCGTCGAGAATAAACATAGCGGCGGTACGCCAATTTTGTCCGACGCGATGCTCAGCGGCGTCAGCGGGGTCGATTTGTTCTTTGTGATCTCCGGCTTCATTATGGTGTGGATTGCGGGCGACCTCGAACCTGGGCTCCGCACCTCGGGAAAGTTCATGTTTGCGCGCATTATGCGCATCTACCCGGTCTGGTGGCTTTTCGCGGGTGCGATGTCGATCTATCTTTTGATCAGCTACGGTGCACCATGGGATACGGATGCTCTGGAGAAGCTGAACGTTGGCGGCTGGCAGCATTGGGCGAACTCCATGTTGCTGATCCCGCATGAGGCGCTGCCTGTGCTTCAGGTCGGCTGGACCCTGATCCATGAGATGTATTTCTACGTTGTGTTCGCAGCGCTTTTATTACTGCCATCAGCGTATCGTATGCCAGCATTCATCCTTTGGGCCGTCGTCATCCTGATCTCTGTCGGATTTCAATTGACCGGCTTCTATGCCGACTCATTTTTCAGTCTCATTTTATTTCCCATGACCCTCGAGTTTCTGTTTGGTGCTGCCGCGGCGTGGATTCTAAAGGCGAGAAATGGCCAGTTTCGTTGGCCAGCGCTGATTCTTGGGGCCGCGTGGTTGATCGGTGCTGCCGTATCGGTCGACTTTTCGGTGGCACTCGCCTCTGCACCCACGATCAGAACGTTCGCTTATGGCCCGGCTTTCGCGCTTTTGGTCTATGCCGCTGTCGCATTTGAGCAGAACGGCCGACTCGGTGAAGTCATTCCCCAATGGCTCGTTCGCGTCGGCGATTGGAGCTATTCTCTCTATCTTTGCCACCTGCTGGTGATCAGCGCCATGGCGCGCTTATTCTACCCGCGATTTGCCAGCGCCGGGATCGTCGACAATCTCATCTTCCTGGGTCTGGCCACGGGCGCCGCGATCCTCGTTTCCGCCCTGTCCTTCTATCTGTTTGAGCGTACGGTATTGTTGGCCTCACGCCGGGCGCGGAACGCATGGTTTGGACCAGCGTTGCCAAAGTGAAACGGTAGCCAGCGCGCCAATTTACCCGGTAGTTCGGAAAATTCTCCTTGCTCATAGTCCCGGTGTCTCGATCTTTTCGGGGCGTATTGAACCGGAACTTAAACGCTGAATAGCTGTGCCATCCTCGATGAAGGCGCAGCATGGGCAAGCTTCACTCTATCCAGTCTTTGCGCGCCATCGCGGCCCTTCTGGTTTTCCTGTGCCACCTGTTTGCCATGGAAGAAGTGCATGCTGGACGGTCGGAAAAACTGACCTCGTTCTGGGTGAATGGCGCACATGGTGTGGACCTGTTCTTTGTCATCTCGGGATTCGTCATCGTTTGGGTGGCCTCGGATGCACGGCAAGGTTGGCGGGGCGCGCTGGATTTTCTGTTCGCGAGAATTGCAAGAATCTATCCGCTTTGGTGGCTTTTCGCCGGTGCGACCGCGATCATGCTCTGGATTGTCAGAGGAACGCCCTGGCAAGCGGAGCGCATGCTGGAACACGGTATGGATGGCCCCACACATCTGGTTGAATCACTCCTGCTTCTTCCACAGGCGCACCACCCCGTCCTGGGTGTCGGCTGGACGCTGGTACACGAAATGTACTTTTATGCGGCGTTCGCCGCCCTTGTCCTGCTCTTGCCAGCGCGAAGAAGACTGGCGGGCTTGTGTCTCTGGGGCGCGCTGCCCCTGATCGGCACCGCTGTCGGTCTGACGGACGAGTTTGCTGACACACTCATTCAACTCGTATTCTACCCGATGACCTTGCAATTTATCGCTGGCGCGATCGTAGCCTATCTGATTAAGGCAAATTATCGTCGGTTCGCCCGAATCTGTTTTCTACTGGGTGTTGCCGGCTGGATTGTGGTTTATCTGGAGATAGATCGGGCCACACTATCAACCTTCGCAACATGGCTTAGCATGGAAGGATCGGAGATACGTTCGATAGTGTGGGAACGAACCCTACGATATGGTATTCCCTCCACGTTCCTCGTATACGGCGTGGTCGCGATGGAGTTACAGCCACGAAGCGACACGCGCAGACTAACTCCGCTCGTTCGCATCGGAGATTGGAGCTATGCCCTCTATCTCTGCCATGTCCCGGTAATTTCCGTTGTCCGACAGCTGACATATCGACCGTTTGGCGCCGATCAAGTCTGGAGCGTTGGCGCATATCTGATACTTGCCACTGCTGCGACATTCGCTGTCGCTGCGTTGACCTATCATTTGTTCGAACGGCCAATCATTGCGTTTTTCAAACGTCACCGTCGTCAAACGGCTGGCAAACGCGATCTCTCGCTTTCAGCGCCTGCATGAGCATTTATTCCGCTGCGATGGCTTCCGGTGCGGGCGGCGTCCATTTCAAGACCGGTTTGCGCGCGGCACGGGTTTCATCCAAACGTTTCTTGGGCGCCAGATAGGGAGCACCTTTGAGACCATCATCGCCCCGCGCCGCACGCTGCGCGACGTCGGCGAGCGCATCACAAAAACGATCCAGCTCCTGCTTGCTTTCCGTCTCGGTTGGCTCGATCAGCATGGCCCCGTGCACGACCAATGGGAAATACATGGTCATCGGATGATAGCCTTCATCGATCAACGCCTTGGCGATATCGATCGTATCAATGCCATCGGCGGTGAACGCGTCAGAAAACAGCGCTTCATGCATGCAATAGCCTTCAAAGGCGGGCGTCATGACATGGTTCAATCGCGCCTGAACGTAATTGGCGTTCAAGACCGCATCCTCAGCGACCTGTTTCAGTCCATCCGCGCCATGGCTGAGCATATAGGTCAGTGCGCGCACAAACATGCCCATCTGGCCATGAAAGGCGACCATTCGACCGAACGCCTCGCGCGCCTCGCCCTCAACGTTTTCGACCAGATGAAAGCCGTCTTCGTCCTTCACCACGAATGGCACGGGCGCAAATGGTGCCAGCGCCTCCGACAAAACAGTGGGGCCGGACCCTGGACCACCTCCGCCGTGCGGCGTGGAGAAGGTCTTGTGCAGATTGATATGCATGGCATCCACACCCAGATCGCCTGGCCGCACCCGACCGACAATAGCGTTAAAATTCGCGCCATCACAGTAGAAGTATCCGCCCGCGGCGTGGATAAGGTCGGCTATTTCCCGGATGTCTGTTTCGAACAGGCCGCACGTATTCGGATTGGTCAGCATGATGCCGGCAATATCTTCGGTTTGCTCAAGCTTGAACCGAAGGTCGGCCATATCGACCCGACCACGCTCATCCGCCTTGATCTCATCAACGATGAAACCGCACTGGATGGCGGTGGCTGGATTGGTGCCGTGTGCAGACGCGGGGACCAGAACGCGTTTGCGGGCATCCCCTTCGCCGCGTGCGATCAACGCCTGGCGAATGGCCAGCATGCCGCAGAGCTCGCCATGCGCGCCGGCTTTCGGGCTCATCGCAACGGCGGGCAGACCCGTCAAAGTCTTCAGCCAGGTCGCCAGCTCATCAATTAGTTCAAGGGCGCCCTGAACCGTATGCTGAGGCTGCAGTGGATGAATGTCGGCAAAGCCGGCCATGCGCGCCGCCTTCTCATTCAGGCGCGGATTGTGTTTCATCGTGCATGAACCAAGTGGAAACAGGCCGAGATCAATGGCGTAATTGCGCTGGCTGAGTCGCATATAGTGCCGGACAGCCTCAGGTTCGGACAGACCCGGCAATTCAGTCCTTCGTTTGCGTTGCACGCCGCCCAGTCGATCTTTACCGCCTTTGGGGGATGGCAAATCAACGCCGGTCTTGTCGATATCGCCGACTTCAAAAATCAGGTCTTCGCGTTGCAACAGCCCCTTGGACCCGGATACAGTCGATCCGGCACCCTCACCGGAAGCGGTTGGCGTCGTCGGGCGTCCTATCGTTTGCATTCCCATCAGATTACCTCCTTCAAAGCGGCCGCATAAGCCGCGATATCTTCCTGCGTCGTGCATTCGGTGGCAGCTGCAATAATGACATTGCCGATACCACTCTCTGGCAATAATCGGCTGGCGCGTACGCCGCCAAGAACACCGCGTTCATCCAACATCGCGAGCACGGCGTCGGCATTGATCGAGGTCTCAAATGCAAACTCATTGAAGAAGCGCGGGGTCAGAATTTCGACCCCCGGCACCGCCGAAAGAGCGTCGGCCAGATCGCACGCGGCTTCGTGATTGAGCTGTGCCAGATGCTCGAACCCCTTGCCGCCGAGCAATGTCATATGCGCCGTGAAGGCCAGGGCACAAAGCCCCGAATTTGTACAAATATTTGAGGTCGCCTTGTCGCGTCGAATATGCTGTTCGCGCGTTGAAAGCGTGAGCACAAATCCACGTGCGCCGTCGGCATCCACCGTTTCGCCGCAGAGCCGTCCTGGCATTTGCCGAACGAGCTTTTGCGTGCAGGCGAATAGACCGACATAAGGGCCACCAAAGGTCAGCGGATTGCCGATCGATTGACCCTCGCCGACGGCAATATCCGCGCCCATCTCCCCCGGAGGCGTCACCAGGCCCAGCGAGACCGCTTCTGTGAACACGCTGACCAGAAGCGCCTTTTGCGCATGTGCGGCGTCTGCGACCGGGCTGAGGTCGGTTACGGTTCCAAACACGTTTGGCGATTGCCCGATCACACATGCCGTTGTTTCATCGACATGATTGGCAAGTTCCAGTTCACTATCAATCGCCGGCTCCAGTTCGATCACCTCAATTCCCTGCGCCTCGCACAAAAGACGGGTCGCAGCGGCATAGTGTGGATGCAATCCGCCGGACAGGACCACCTTTTTGCGACGGGTCGCGCGGCACGCCATCACAGCGGCTTCAGCACACGCGGTCGAGCCGTCATACATGCTGGCATTGGCGACATCCATTGCGGTCATCGCGGCCACCTGGGTCTGAAACTCGAACAGGGTTTGCAGTGTGCCCTGCGCAATCTCAGGCTGATAAGGGGTGTAGGTGGTGAGAAATTCCGAGCGCTGAATGATCATATCCACGCTTGCCGGGACATGATGCTTATATGCCCCGGCGCCGACAAAGAAAGGGCCATCACTGGCGGTTCTGTTCTTTGCGGACAGTCGGGCCAGGTGACGCTCGACCGCCAACTCGCCCTGGTGATCCGGCAAGCCATCAATGGTCCCGGACAGCCGTGCGCTCTGCGG
>JBCBDI010000124.1:0-7521 GCA_038529885.1 Pseudomonadota bacterium | reverse complement strand
AAAAAAAGAAAAAAAAGATGCACTTGACAGGTTTCAGTGTGCAATTGCCACGGGGTTTCCAGCTTTGTTCTGTCAATCCGCAAAACGCCGTTTCTCTGTGGATATTTCAGAAATAAGACAGTGGGATAATTTAGACACACTGACATGAGAAAAGCCCGCGTGGCAAGGCCAGCGAGCTTAACAATTTTTTATCCGTGTCGGGATGGAATTTAGGCGCTTATGCCATCGCCTTTACGCGCGCAGACAAGCGCGAAACTTTGCGGGCAGATGTGTTCTTATGGATCACACCTTTGCCGGCAGCGCGCATGATTTCTGGCTGCGCGGCTTTCAAAGCTTCAGCCGCCGCTGTTTTGTCACCAGCCTCGATCGCTTCTTCAACTTTGCGAACAAAGGTACGCATGCGAGAGCGTCGCGCCTTGTTCACTTCGGTGCGCGTAGCGATCTTGCGCACCATCTTCTTGGCTGATTTCGTGTTCGCCATCAAAAACTCCTTTAGTCGCCCTATCTGGCGAAGAGGCGCTAACTACATAACCAAGTATAGGCCGTCAAGCTGTCAGGGCCAGGCGAAGTGACAAATTTTGGAGTCTTTTCACGGCTCTGCACAATGGCTGAGCTATTGATTTTTGAAATGCGCCTGACGCTTCTCGACGAAGGCTTCCATGCCTTCCTTTTGATCCTCTGTGGCAAACAGAGAATGGAACAGGCGACGTTCGAACATCACCCCCTGGCTGAGCGGGGTTTCATAGGCGGTGTTCACCATCTCTTTGGTCAGCATTGCTGCCGCGCGCGGCATAGAGGCAATCTTCTTGGCCACGGTTTTAGCTTCTTCGACCAGATCATCGACGGGGACGATCCGAGAGACCAAGCCGCAGCGTTCGGCTTCTTCTGCATCCATCATGCGTCCGGTGAGACACATTTCCATGGCTTTAGATTTGCCAGCAAAGCGGGTCAGGCGTTGCGTGCCCCCGGCCCCTGGCGAGACGCCAATCGTAATCTCGGGCTGACCAAACTTGGCTTTCTCACCGGCCAGGATGAAGTCGCACATCATGGCAAGCTCGCAGCCGCCGCCCAGCGCATAGCCGTTCACAGCCGCGATCAAAGGCTTGCGCGTGCGCGCCGCGCGCTCCCAATTGCGAGTGATGAAGTCGCTATAATAGGCGCTCATATAAGTCTGGTCGCGCATCTCTTTAATGTCGGCGCCAGCGGCAAAGGCTTTTTTGGAACCCGTGATGACGATGCAGCCAATCTCCTCATCGGTGTCGAACCGATCCAAAGCAGCCGTCAATTCATCCATCAATTGATTGTTGAACGCATTCATAGCGTCCGGGCGGTTCAAAGTGATCACGGCGACCGCGCCGTCCACTTCGGTCAATAGCGTTTCATAGGCCATCAGCTGCCTCAAATTCCTTATCTTGCCTAAGGGCACCGTCTTATCGCGGCATTCAGTATGGTCGGATCTGTAGGATATAATGCGACGGGCGTCGATAGCGACCGTCAGGTCTGGTCTTTGAGCTTATAGATCAAGTCCAACGCTTCGCGCGGTGTCAGGCTGTCAGGGTCGAGATTATCCAGCAATCGAAGCGCCGGGTGGTCCGCCATCGGCGCCGCCTCTTCCGGGTCAGGTTCAGATGAAGCGGCAAAGAGCGGCAGCGTGTCGATCGCATCAGGGGACGCCTCAAGCTTCTTCAAGACTTGTTCGGCGCGCTTGACCGCTCGGGCCGGCAGGCCAGCTAGCCGCGCGACTTGCACCCCGTAAGAGCGATCTGCGGGTCCAGCTTGGACATCATGCAAGAAAACCAACTCGTCTTTCCATTCCTTGGCGCGCAGCGAGAGATTGGTGGCCGCGGTCAAATCATCGGCGAGATTGGTGAGCTCATGGTAATGGGTCGCGAAGAGCGACCGGCACTTATTGCTATTGTGCAAGTGCTCAACCGCGGCCCAGGCAATGGCGAGGCCATCATAGGTCGAGGTGCCGCGCCCAACCTCATCCAAGATCACGAAGGAGTTGGCGGTGGCCTGGGTTAAGATGGCGGCGGTCTCGACCATCTCCACCATAAAGGTCGAGCGCCCGCGTGAGAGGTCATCGCTCGCCCCAACGCGTGAGAAGACGCGGTCAGCCAATCCCAGCGTCAGGCTGCGGGCAGGGACATACAGCCCGGCCTGGGCCAGAATGACAGCGAGACACGCTTGGCGCAGATAGGTCGACTTACCCGCCATGTTTGGTCCGGTCACCAAAGCGAGGCGCGGGGCCTGTTCGCCGCTCGCATCCAAGTGCGTATCATTGGCGGTAAAGCCGTCGCCTTGTTTGCGCAGCGCCGCCTCCACCACAGGGTGGCGCAAACCATCGGCCTCGAAGACGGGCGTGCTCGCCAGCACAGGGCGCACGGCGCTGACCTCGCTGGCCCATTCGGCATTGCCCGCAGCGACATCGAGCTCGGCCAAGGCAGAGGCGGCCGCGCTGAGCGGTTGCGAGAGCCCCTCCACCCGCTCGCAGAATGTCTCGAAAATGGCGAGCTCCCGGCCCTTCGCGATATCATCCGCGCGGGAAATTTTGCCCGCAAGTTCGGACAGCTCAGCGGTTGAGAACCGCACATTCGAGGCAAGTGTTTGGCGATGGATGAACGTTTCCGCCAGCGGCGCATTCATCATCGGGTCCGCATGGCGCGCCGGGACATCAATGAAGTAGCCAAGCACATTGTTAAACTTGATCTTGAGCGCCGAAATCGAGGTCTGTTCAGAATAGCGGGTCTGAAGCTCGGCGATGATCTGGCGGCTGTCCGACTTCAGCGCTTGGGCTTCATCAAGCGCGGGGTCCCAGCCTTGCGCAATAAATCCCCCATCGCGGGCTAGCGTTGGCAGCTCGTCTTGCAGGGCGCGGCTGAGATCATCGACCAGGCTTGCCAAGTCTGGTTCGTTTGAGAGCGTCAAAGACTGTAGGGCCGTTTCAAGCAAAGGCGGCGGCGCGGCGCCGCGCGCAATCTCCGCAACAGCGCGTTCGCCAGCCCGCAGAGCCGCTGCAATGGCTGCGAGATCTCTCGGCCCACCACGGCCGAGCCGGATACGGGCCCGCGCCCGCTCTAGGTCCGGGGCGGCTTTCATCGCGCTACGCAGGGTCTCGCGCAGATGATCATTGGCAAGAAAGAAGGCGACCGCGTCATAGCGGGCGGCGATCTGATCCGCGTCAGTCTCGGGCCGCGCCAATCGCGCCGCGAGCAGTCTAGCGCCGGAGGCGGTTAGCGTTCTGTCGACGGTGGCGAGTAAGGTTCCCCGGCGCGTGCCGTCGAGGGCGGTATCGATCTCTAGGCTCGCGCGGGTGGCAGGATCAATCGACAGGCCTGCCACATTGGCGGAGCGTTGCGGCGGATCAAGGCGAATATCGGCGCCGGCCTGCGTGAGTGAGAGGTAATCGAGCAGCACACCGCAAGCGGTCAGCTCCGCCTTGGAGAAGGCCCCAAACGCATCCAGCGCTTTGACTTTGAACGCGTCTTTGAGCATCCGCTCGCCCGATTTTGCGCTGGCCGCGCTGTTCGGGCGATAGGTGAGCGGAAGACGCAAGGCTTCTTGAGCGGTCATGACCAGTGGCTTGGCCGCATCACTCTCGGTCAGGAGCAGTTCTGTCACTGGAAGTGCGCCAAGCGTTTCAGCGAAGAGTTCCGGCGCAAACGCCCGGACTTCAAAATGACCTGTCGAGACATCGCACGCTGCAAGCGCGGCTTCGGCGCCGCCTGCAGCAAAGGCGACCGCGACCAAGGCCTGGCCTTGGCGAGGCGGCAGCAAGCTGTCTTCCGTAATCGTTCCGGGCGTCACGATGCGGACAATCTCGCGATTGACGATGGCTTTTGAGCCGCGCTTTTTTGCTTCGGCGGGACTTTCGGTCTGTTCGCAGACGGCGACCCGCTCGCCAGACTTAATCAAACGCGCGAGATAGCCCTCGGCGGCGTGATAAGGCACCCCCGCCATCGGGATCGGCGCGCCGTTATACTCACCTCTTGACGTTAAAGTGATGTCGAGGATTTCAGCCGCCCGAACCGCGTCGTCAAAGAACAATTCGTAAAAGTCGCCCATGCGAAAAAACAAAAGCGCGCCTTCGTGCTTCGCCTTTATGGCAAGGTATTGCGCGATGAACGGGGTCGGCGCTTTGGGCTTTTTTACGGGCGAGGCTGTATCGGGCACGTTCTTGCGAATCCTTCAGAGCATGACTGGAATAAAGCAATGCGCACGGGTTGTCCCCCCTTGCGGACAGGCTTATGACCCAGCACTTGATTTTGCATCAGCCTTGAAAGGCTACGCCTATGACAACCAAGCGTCCAAGCTTCACCGATAAAGAAGCGCTTGATTTCCACGCCCACCCCACGCCGGGCAAAATTTCCATGATGCCGACCAAGCCGATGCAGACGCAGCGCGATCTGTCTCTGGCTTATAGTCCAGGTGTGGCCGTGCCCGTGGAGGCCATCGGTAAGGATGCAGACCTTGCTTATGACTATACGGCCAAGGGCAATATGGTTGCGGTCATCTCAAACGGGACGGCGATCCTCGGCCTTGGCGACTTGGGGGCCATGGCCTCAAAGCCGGTCATGGAGGGCAAGTCGGTCCTGTTCAAACGTTTTGCGGACATTGATAGTTTCGATGTCGAAGTTGAGACCAAGGATGTCGACGAGTTCTGCACCGTCGTGCGCAACATTGGCGCGACGTGGGGCGGCATCAATCTTGAAGACATCGCCTCGCCCGAGGCCTTTATCATCGAGCAACGCCTGCGCGATGAGCTCGATATTCCTGTGTTCCACGATGATCAGCACGGCACTGCGATCATCGCCGCTGCGGGCATTATTAATGCGTGCGCGATCACCGGCCGCAAGCTTGAAGACTTGAAGGTCGCAGTCTCGGGCGCCGGTGCCGCAGGTCTGTCCGTGGCAGGGCTGATCCGCCATCTTGGTGTGAAAGCTGAGAACATCCTGATGTGCGACAGCCGCGGCGTGCTCTATGAGGGCCGCACCGAGAAGATGGACCAGTTCAAGTCTGCCTTCACCGTGAAGACCGACAAACGCACGCTGGCTGAAGCTATGGAGGGCGCAGATTGCTTCCTTGGCCTGTCCGTCAAAGGCGCAGTGGATCAGGACATGGTCAAATCTATGGCCAAAAACCCGATCATCTTCGCCATGGCTAATCCGGACCCGGAAATCACGCCAGAAGAGATCAAAGCGGTTCGCGGGGATGCAATCATTGCCACCGGCCGTTCGGACTATCCGAACCAGGTCAACAATGTGCTCGGCTTCCCTTATATCTTCCGGGGTGCGCTCGATGTGCGGGCCCGGTCAATCAATGAGGAAATGAAAGTCGCCGCTGCTCGTGCCCTGGCTGAGCTTGCGCGGGAAGACGTGCCGGATGAAGTCGCAGCGGCCTATCACGGTGCGCGCCCGCAATTCGGCAAAGACTATATTATTCCGACTCCGTTTGATCCGCGCTTGATCAGCTTCATTCCGCCCTTCGTTGCCCAAGCCGCGATGGATACCGGCGTCGCGCGTAAGCCAATCGAGGATATGGAAGAGTATCGCCACTCTTTGGCGCGCCGGCTCGATCCCACCGCCTCTTTCCTGCAGGGCGTTCAGTCGGCTGTACGCCGCGAACAGAAACGTATCGTGTTTGCAGAAGGCGAAGAGCCGCAAGTCGTTCGTGCCGCCTGGACGTTCAAACAGCAAGGCCTCGGGCATCCCATTCTAATCGGACGCGAAGCGCAAGTTGAGCGGACGATGAAACAAATGGGTGTTCCAGATGGCGCGCTCGAAATCGTCAATGCGCGCCTTTCAGACCGTAATGCCGACTATACCGACTACCTTTACGCGCGCCTGCAGCGCCGGGGTTATCTCAAGCGCGACGCACAGCGCTTGGTCAATCAAGACCGAAACGTCTTTGGCTGCTGCATGTTGGCCCATGGCGATGCCGACGGCATGGTGACCGGCGTCACGCGGAACTATGATGTCTGCCTGACCGATGTGCTGCTCTCGCTCGATCCGCTGCCGGACGCTGACGTCATCGGCATGTCCATGGTGATCAATCGCGGCAAGACCATTTTCATCGCCGATACTAGCGTCAACGAGCTGCCAGATGGTGAGCAATTGGCCGGGATCGCGAAGGAAGCGGCCATGGCCGTGAAGCGCCTGGGCTTCGTCCCGCGCGTCGCCTTTTTGTCCTACTCGACCTTTGGCAACCCAATGGGCGAACGGGCGGAAAAAGTCCGTGACGCGGTCGCGATCTTGGATGAATGCGGCGATTGTGACTTTGAATATGAAGGCGACATCGCTGCGGACGTAGCGCTCAACCCTTCGCACAAAATCCTGTACCCGTTCTCGCGCCTGTCGGGTGAGGCCAATGTCTTGGTCATGCCGGCCATTCACTCAGCCTCCATCTCGACCAAGCTGCTCGAAGGCATGTCGCGCGCGACGGTGATTGGTCCGGTTCTACTTGGCTTGTCCAAGTCCGTGCAGATCGCCTCGCTCGGAGCGACGGTGAATGATCTGGTAAACCTCGCGACGGTTGCCGCGTTCGATATTGACCGGGTTGGTTCTTAGTCCGAGCTCGGTTCACGGTCTGGCTTCATGCTATTGGTGAAGAAGCTCAGAAGGATGGCCGGAACGCCCAGCAATGCGGCGTAGAGGAAGAAGATGGAATAGCCCTGTGTCGTGGCTTGATCGCCGCCGCTAAACTGGTTGACCAGATAGCCAGATGAGGCCGCCAGGAGCTTCGGCCCCAAACTGTAGATCGAACTAAAGATCGCATATTGGGTGCCGGCAAAGGACTTGTTCACAAAGCTCGACATGTAAGCGACGAAGATCGTGCCCGCAAAGCCGCCTGCGATGTTGTCGGCTGTGATGGCGACAATGATCGGGAACAGCGAGTCTGAGGATTGCAGCACCATCCAGGCAAAGGCGAGGTTGCCGAGCACGGACACCACTGCGCCAATGATCAAGGAGCGTTTCAAGCCAAGCTTAATGGCCGAGACGCCGGCTGCGGCGACACCGATAAAGACAATCCAGACCCCATAGATCCCGCTGGCGAGGCCAATCTGCTCGGGCCCATAGCCCATATGGCTATAGGCGGGTTTCGCCATAATCCCCATAACGATGTCGCTGAGGCGATAGAACGAGACGAAGCATAGGATAAGCAGCGCGATATAGCCGTGCCGCCAGAAAAAGTCGGCAAAAGCGCCATAGGCAGGGTGCTTGAGGTGTCGGCTATTCGCCGCAAGCTTGCGCACCGGGCTGATAAAGATGGCGCAGACAAGGATCGGCGCAGCGGCGAGATAGATCGCTGTGCGGGCAACATCGCCGCGGCTTGGCGTCAGCCCCAACAGGTCCAGTACGAAAGGGATGAGAAGGCCAATACCCGCGGCAATCGCCGTGACGGCTGCGATGGCTGAGAATGCGAAGATCAGCCCTTGAACCACCGCGCTCAGCGAAAAGCTCTGATCGCTGGCGGTCTCAGTCAGGGCTTTGGAGATCGCATAGACAAAAAACTTTTTTGTCT
>JBCBDI010000123.1:0-7554 GCA_038529885.1 Pseudomonadota bacterium | reverse complement strand
AAAAGGGCTGATGGAGAAGACATATGGCGAATGCGGTCGACTTGCTCGACATCGACCAAGGGCACGCCGAGCGATTCCGCCAAGCGACGGGTTTGCTCGCTGGTCGGCACCCCGCGCACGACGAGCCCATCGGCGATCTCTTCAGCCAGATTTTCGACGAAGTATTTCGCGGTCGAACCGGTCCCCAAACCGATTGTCATACCGTCTTCGACGAAATCCATGGCCGCGTGGGCCGCGTTCTCTTTTTCGAGCTCATTCGCCATATGTCTTCTCCATCAGCCCTTTTTCTTGGCCGCTTTGATCGCCGCCATTTTATCCCTGAATTGGGTCGCCCAGCCCGATTTGGTCATCTGCCGCCCCCGCGCGACGGAGAGCGCATCGGCCTCAACGTCTTTAGTGATCACTGAGCCCGACCCAACAAACGCGCCATCGCCTATTGTGACGGGCGCGACCAGCGATGAGTTCGATCCAACGAAAGCGCCCTTACCGACCGTGGTCTTATATTTCAGGAAGCCATCATAATTACAGAAAATGGTCCCTGCCCCGATGTTTGCGTCCGCGCCAACCTCGCCATCTCCAAGATAGGAGAGATGGCTGGCCTTCGCGCCGGGGCCCATATGGGTGTTCTTCACCTCGACGAAATTGCCGATCTTTACGCCCTCTTCCAGCACCGCGCCCGGGCGAAGGCGGACATAAGGTCCGATCGAACAATCGCTTGCCACGTCTGCGCCTTCCAAGTGCGAGAAGGCCCGCACGGTCGCACCGGAGCGCACCGTTACGCCAGGCCCAAAGACAACATGCGGCTCCAGGGTGACATCATTTTCCAGCGCCGTGTCATAGGAAAAATAGACAGTCTCCGGCGCGGTCATGGTCACGCCCGCGGTCAGGAATGCCTGACGGGTTTTGGCTTGGAACGAGGCTTCAGCTTCAGCGAGCTCAACCCGCGAATTGACGCCCAGCACATCAGCCTCATCGCACGCAACGGCCCGGCATTTGCCACCGGCTGCATTGGCCAGCCCGACAATGTCCGTGAGATAGTATTCCCCCTTCGCATTGTCATTGGTGACTTTACCAAGCAACTCGAACATCTTGTCCGCGGACGCCGCCATCACGCCCGAATTACAGAAGGAGACGGAAAGTTGCTCTGGTGTGGCTTCTTTGGCTTCAACGATTGCATCGAGATCGCCTGCCTCAGACATGATGAGCCGGCCATAGGCGCCGGGGTCAGCAGCTTCAAAGCCAAGGACACCGACATCTGCGCCAGCTTGAAGCTCGCCGAATAGCGCTTCAATCGCGTCGCTCGGGATCAACGGCGTATCACCATACAGAACAACGAGCTCCCCATCGAAACCGCCAAGCGCGTCTTTGGCCGCAAGGACGGCGTGGCCGGTGCCGAGCGGTGGGTCTTGAATGGCGATCGCGCCCTCGCCAAGCGTCTTTGCGATATGGCTCTGCACCGCAGCTCCGGCGGGTGAGCACACCACGATGATCTGCTCGCATCCGACAGACTTTGCCAGCGCAACCGACCAATCCACCATGGCGCGTCCCGCCACCGGGTGAAGCACTTTTGGAAGCGCCGAACGCATGCGCGTTCCTTGTCCTGCGGCCAAGATCACTGCTGCGCGCTTCGGCATGGTAAAATTCCCTCGCGAAAAATCTGCGTCTGCCCTAGAGCATGTTTTGAGTCGAGGCGAGCCCTATTGTGGCGAACGCCCTGAGTGGCAAAGGAAACGCAGATGGGGTTTGATTTTTCCGGCTGGACCCTGGTCTTCGATTTAGACGGAACTTTGATCGAAACGGCGCCCGATCTGCACGACGCGCTCAATCACACATTAGCGACAAAAGGCCTGGCCCCGGTCACGCTCGACACGATCCGCATGATGATCGGCGATGGCGCAAAAGCGATGATCCGAAAAGGCTTGGATTTTCATGGGGTTGCGGCCGATGAGGATGAGATCAGAGACGAGCTGTGGCCGATTTTTTTGGAGCATTATCAACAGAATATCACTCGGCTGAGCGAACCTTATGATCACTGCGTCGAAACGCTTGAGACCTTAAAACAGGACCGCGCCACGCTCGCCGTTTGCACAAACAAGTCACAAAGGCTCGCCGAACAGGTGCTATCGGGACTGAATATGGATGGCTGGTTCAACGCCGTGATTGGCGGCGACGCGCTCGGCTTCAAAAAGCCGGATGGCCGTCATATCGTGCAAACCGTTGAGAAAGCTGGAGGCCGTCAAGAGCGCGCAATCATGGTTGGCGATGCCTGGACAGACGAAAGGGCAGCCCGCCATGCCGAGCTGCCCTTCGTATTCGTATCATTCGGGTATGGCACCCTCTCTCGCCAACCCTATGACCGCCTGAGATCCATCGATCATTGGCGTGACATGTTGCAAGCCCTCAATGAACTTGCCCGTCAGACTTAGTCTGGACGGTACTCGCTGCGAACTTCGTTCACGTTTACGAGCTTACGGCGTGGCATGCCGTTGACCATGTTGCTGCGTACGTCAGTGCGTGCGCTGCGCATGGCCGGAACGAAGCCTGCATCGACGAGGTCGACCTCAACTTCATAACCACGATCTGCCCAATACTCGGCAATTTTTTCCTTAAGACGGCGTGCGCCGTCGGTGTTGCACCAGTCTTTCATTTAACTCACTCTCCACATCTCGGTCGTTACCTAATGTCTTATTTTTGGTAACTGCTAAAAGATGTCCTTCACTGCATTTCGGGGCTTGCTGCCCGCTCTAAAGCCCCCTGTAAATGCCTGTTACGAAACCGACATACAAGTGGTTTTTTGGATGAAATTTCGATTAGAAATCTAGATGAACAGCTGTTCATAATGAACAGACATTCATCTACCACACAGTTAACCGATACCGTTCACAAAAGTGTCGAAAAACCCTTGAGACGCTAGCACAATAAGCAGAATCCGACGGAATTTGGGCATTAACGTAATATCGTCACATTGTTGCGGACCCAACCATTTTTCCATTGAGCGCATACCTGGAATGCATATTTGCATTGAATTTTGCAGGGATTTTCATACCCCGCGCCTCTGCGAATAAAGGAAAATGTCGACCGTTGTCGTTTTTCCTTCTCGAACAGAATCAATTCTCAAACGAAAAAGATGATGTCGCACCTGCGCTATAAGACATTGACCAAAATAGGCATTTCCAGTTCCTAGGCAGACAATTCCTAGACCGCGCGCGCAAACACCCCAAATAGGTCCACATGAGCTTCGATCTCCGCACCTTCCGCGACACACTCGGCCTGTTCGTCACCGGCGTGACCATTATCACGTGTCGCGACCAGGACGGCGCACCTGTTGGCATTACGGCGAACTCCTTCAATTCGGTCTCGCTGGATCCGCCGCTTATTCTCTGGTCCGTCGGACAAAACGCGCGCAGCCTGGATGCGTTTTCGCAAGCGAGCTCATTTGCCGTCCACATCCTGCGCGATGACCAAGCTGATCTCTCGCAAGCTTTTGCGCGGTCCGGCACTGATAAATTTGCGGGGCTGCAAGTTGAATGTGGTTTGGGCGAGGCGCCATTGCTTTCTGACTGCGCTGCCCGGCTTGAATGTGAACTACACGCCAAGCATCCGGCCGGCGACCATGTTCTCTTCATCGCAGAAGTGAAGCGCCTGACCTCCGACCCGAATGCGATGCCGCTTGTTTACCATGGCGGACGCTATGCTGCGCTGTCAGATAAGCCTGAAACACCCGCCTAATGTATGGTTAACGCGACCGGCAAATCTCCAGGCAGCCTTTAGCGTAAAATAAGACTTTTTCTGAGACACTCCGACAATGAGGTCAAAAGGCCCGTGCTGCAGCAATCGTGCTGCATCCTAATGGAGATTAAAATATGAGTATTCGCAAACTGCTTCTGGCAAGTGCTGCCCTGGCTGTAAGCACCGCGACTGTTGCGACCCAAGCAAACGCTTCCATCATCGACCGCCCACACTTTAAAGTGCTTGGCGTTGTCGTCGTTTGGGCCGCTGATGAATCAAACGGCAACACCCCAATCGCGACAGACTTCGTGATCAACACGAATACAGGCGGCACGGCATCTAATGATGTTGACCTGATTGGTGGCGCAGCGGCTGACGGCCGTACTGTTGTCACAGGTTCTTTGACGCCAACTAAAGACGGCAGCTCAACCGCCGCACTTGGTGACATTCTGACCATTGACGATGACGGCAATTCTGCAAATGGCGTCACTCAGTCTGTCGATACTGCGTCTCTTTCTTCTTTCGGTGCGTTCGACGTGACCGGTGAGACGATCGGCGGAGACCTGACACACAATTCAAGCTTCTTCGTTGCGTCAAACACGACCTTCAACATTGATGGCGACGCTTCAGCGCTAACAGAAACTGGTGACTTCTCTCTGTCTGACATCACCTTCTCTATGACCGTTGACCCAACCGGCACGGTTGCTGACGCTGGCATCGCTCACGGCTCTGCGGCGCAAGATCCACTCGGATCTTTCCCAACCTTCGCAAACCTTGCGGCGGTGAATGGCACAGACGTTTATCAGGGCGGTCAGCGCACCGCTTCAAGCCCAGGCTCTATCACAGCTCAGTCAGTTCGTTTCGACGCCACGTATGGCCTTGGAACCTCTGGATATGATCTGTCTATGGGTGCCGGCGAAGTCGAAGCCCGCGTCGTTTACACGGTCTACGTCCCTTAAGCGATCGACAATCTAACTCTAATCTTCAGAGTGCAGCACGCCCGGCTTGGTCACAAGTCGGGCGTTTCTGCGTCCTTAGCCTTTGCGAAAATAGCAATCACCGCTACAGACTTGCGCCATGAAATCGGTCTTGCGTAGCGCCTTCGTCACCACACTGCTGGGATGGCTCATTTGGGCCTATATGGCGCTTTGCAATCGCACCATTCGCTGGACCGTTGAGGGGGATGAGGAAGCTCTGAAGGTCTGGCTCGGCTATCCCAATATTATTGTGGCCGCCTGGCACTCGACCATTCTTCTTTTGCCGTCAGGTTGGAACCGGATCATTCAGAAATGGCCGCGCCAGAAATCGCGTTCGGCGATGCTGATCTCGCTCTCCAAAGATGGCGAACCGGTTGCCAAGGCGATCAAACACTTGGGCCTGGAGGCCGTCCGCGGCTCGTCCACACATAAGAAAAAGAAGCGTGACAAAGGTGGAATGAAAGCGCTGGCCGAAGCGCTGCGCATTTTGAAAAATGATGGCGGCATTTGCATCACCCCTGATGGCCCGCGCGGCCCCGCAGAGATCGCGCAGAATGGCCCGATCATTATGGCGCAGCGAACCGACGCTCCAATCCTGCCCTATGCGATCGTGTCTGCGCCTCGCAAACGGTTGAACACTTGGGACGGGTTTCGCATCCCCTACCCGTTCACGCGCGGCGCTCTGGTCTTTGGCGAAGCCGTGATCCCCAACAAAGAAGATGACCGCGAAACCCTGCGCCAGAAGCTTGAGGACAATCTCAACGCCGCGATGATCCGCGCCGAGGCGATCGCGCAAAAAAAAGGCCGTTCATAAGAACGGCCAAGGTCAAGCAAGAAGGACGTCGTCAGGGCGTCTAGAAACTCCAGACGGTTCCCGTCGACAAGGATGGTTATAGCTGAACGAAGATGAACAGGATTGGAGGGTGAAACTCGAATTCCGTTCATATTCGGCCCTGATTTTATTGAAAGCCTGAACGTCTATTCAGCTGCGCGCGTAAAAATCGCCTCCAGCGACCGCAAATTCATGCCATTCTTCAGATAATTGGCAGGCGTCAAATTCACCGCTTTGATCAGAACCCGCTCGATTCGCGTGTTTCCCGCTTCATCGGGCACCAAGTCAAAGTCGATAATATTGATACAGCCTGTGTCTTGCTCGAACCCGGCACTCGACCCAAGCGGCGCACCGATCGCCCAAGCGAGGATCATGCGATTGACCACTTCATGCGCGACCAACAAACCCGTCGCCCAACCTGGCCGCGACAGAAGACCTTTCAAGCCGTCTTCAATCCGCACCATGGCATCGGCGAATTTCTCCCCGCCTTCCAGGAAGGTCGCGTCGGGTTGGCCTGCCTGTTCAAACTGAAACGTCATCACAGCGGCAAGATGCTCGGGCGATTTAAAGTCCATATACTGACCGGACTTGAGCTCTGCAAAACGCGGCTCGGCCTCAAGTTCGGGCGTTTCCAACTCATGTTGGGAGAGCACGATCTCAGCGGTCTCTTGAGTGCGGTTGAGCCCAGTATGGAAAGCAACATCCAAATGAACATCTGACAGAGCGATACCGGCCGCTCTCGCTTCCTCGCGGCCCTCATCCGTCAAATAGGCAATCGACGGATCCTGCGCGGCGCGGACCTCTGGCGACGTATAATCAACAAAGCCATGACGCATGAGATAAAGGCGACGACGCCCTGTTGTCCCAGGTAGTGCTCCCATTTCGGGTCTCCGCAATGTGTGAACGTGAGGCGCTCTCTTAAGCGATTCCCCAGTCTTTGAGCACTTCTTCTTGGTGTTCGCCAATCCCCGCCGGCTTGCCCTGAATGGCGCTCGGCGTCTTTGAGAAGCGCGGCGCAGGTCCCGGCTGAACCACGCCATCAATCGTCTCGAACGTGTTGCGATCAGTATTGTGCTTATAGTCTGGCGCTTCTGCCATGGAGAGGACCGGTGCGAAGCAGACATCGGTGCCTTCCATAATCTCGCACCATTCATCGCGCGTCTTGGTTTTGAACACCGCGATGGTTTTTTCCTTCAAGTCCGGCCACTTAGCGCGATCCATTTGCGTTTGGAACTCGGGTCCCGTGAGGCCCGCTTTTTCAACCAGCAGCGCATAGAATTGCGGTTCAATCGAGCCAACAGACACCCATTTCCCGTCGGCGCATTCATACGTGTCATAGAAATGCGCGCCGCCATCGAGCAAGTTTGCGTCCCGCTCATCGGTCCAAAGCCCCATTGCGCGCATGCCGTAGAACATCGCAGCCAGAGACGCCGCGCCGTCTGACATGGCGCAATCGATGACTTGCCCCTCGCCGCCATTCTTGACGTTCAACACGCCCGCTAGGACGCCCATGGCGAGGTAGAGCGCACCGCCGCCATAATCCCCAATCAGATTGAGCGGTGGGCGCGGACGTCCGTCTTTGTCGCCCATCGCGTGGAGCGCGCCCGTGATCGCGATATAATTGAGATCATGTCCCGCCGCGTGCGAGAGCGCGCCATGTTGGCCCCATCCGGTCATGCGGCCATAAACAAGCTTCGGATTACGGGCGAGAACCTCATCCGGCCCGAGGCCATTGCGTTCCATCACACCCGGACGGAAGCCTTCGATCAGAGCGTCGGCTTGTTCGAGGAGTTTCAATGCGATCTCGCGATCGCCGTCATCTTTTAAATTGAGCGCAACTGACCGGCGTCCGCGGCTCATCACATCGGCCGGATTTCCAGGCCGATTCGCGCCGGCGCGGTCGATTCGGATGACGTCGGCGCCCATATCGCTGAGCAGCATGCCGCTAGCAGGCGTAAAAATTGTCGAATTCGCGGGCATTGGGCCCTGTCCCTTTTGCGGCATGCTGCTCAGCGA
>JBCBDI010000122.1:0-7642 GCA_038529885.1 Pseudomonadota bacterium | reverse complement strand
ACAATTTCGGCTTCATCAATGAAGCGGAAATGGTCGATGCGGACCTCACTTGGAACACCACGGTCGATGGCCTGTCGCTATCGCTTTACGGGCGCAACCTGCTCGACGAAGTCCAAGCAGGCGGTGACACGCAACTGCCATTTGGTGGCAATGTGGCGGCCGCCGCGCCAGGCGGCGTGAATCTCGCCAATGGCGTTAACGCCCCCTTCGATCCAAACCCAGCTGCGGGCACGTTCTCGCCGCTGAAGAAAGGGCGTGTGATTGGTCTGGAACTGACCTTGAGCCGTTAAGCTCGACCCTTCTATCTCACCTGCGAAAGGCGGCTCGATTGAGCCGCCTTTCTTTTTGCTTTCTTGGGAGGAGTGAGCCATATCCCCCCCCATGTCAGAACACGCTCCTATTCTCGAAATTGCTGGCGCATTTTCAGATCCCGCCACACCCGCAGATTTTCCTGAAACCAAGCTTCGCTATCGCAATCAAAGATGGGCGGACGCGACGGGTCTTGGAGCGCTTAGCGACGAAGACTGGATCGCTCATTTTGCGCGCTTCAAGCCCCTGCCGGATAATCTCGGGACACCGCTGGCGATGCGCTATCATGGGCATCAGTTTCACGTCTACAATCCGGATCTCGGCGATGGACGCGGTTTCTTGTTTGCGCAGCTGCTCGACCCTGCCGGACGGCTGTTGGATCTTGGCACCAAAGGCTCTGGCCAGACCCGGTGGTCACGCCAAGGCGATGGACGTCTAACCCTAAAAGGCGGAGTACGAGAAATCCTCGCGGCAAACTATCTCGAAGCGCTCGGGGCCAATACGTCCAAGTGTTTCAGCTTGATTGAAACCGGCGAGCCTTTGCAGCGCAATGATGAGCCCTCGCCGACGCGGTCCGCGGTCATGGTTCGGCTCAATCATAGCCATTTGCGTTTTGGCACGTTTCAAAGGGTCGCTTATTTCGACGATACAGAAAGCATGGCGATGCTGATCCGCCACGTGATTGAACACTATTATCCAGACTGCGATGACGAAGCGCTTGGCAAAGCGACGCCGGCTTTGTTCGAACGCATGGCCGAAGCCACGGCCCGCATGATCGGCCAATGGATGGCCATCGGATTTGTGCATGGCGTGATGAATACGGACAATTTCAATATTACCGGCGAGACCTTTGATTTTGGTCCCTGGCGGTTCTTGGAAAATAGCGATCCGAATTTTATCGCGGCCTATTTTGACCAGCAGGGCCTCTATCGATTTGGCCGGCAACCGGCACAAGGGCTCTGGGCCTTGCAGCAGCTCGGCGGCGCGATGTCCTTAGTCGCCGAAGCCGACGATCTCTCCAAAGCGATGCAAGTCTATGAACCAACCTATCAGGACGCGTTCGCCGCGCACACTTTTGCCCTGCTTGGGCTGTCGCGCAGTGCAGACCTCCACGAAGATCTGCTCTTCTTACAGGACTTCTATGCGTGGATGACCGAGAGCGGCGCGCATTGGGCGCAAACCTTCTTTGACTGGTTTGGCGGCGAAGCAAGCATAGACCGGGCCGCGCAGAGCCCTCAATCAGAGCTCTACGGTCTTGAAGCCTTTGCCAAAGTCAAAGCTCGCCTCACAGACCGCGCGCCGGACCGGCCCGAGCGTTTGAGCGCGGCCTATTTCCAAGCCGCCCGCCCGGTTGATCTCGTCATCGATACCGTAGAAGCACTTTGGGCTCCAATCGCCGAGACTGACAATTGGAGCCCATTAGAAGATCATCTTGCGCAAATGGAAGCTGCGCGGCTCGCTTATGATTGGCGCGCGCCATGGACGCGCATCCAGCGGAGCGCGTGACCGGCGGCGAGCATCCCCCCACCCAGCACAGTCATTAACACCTCATAATCGTGGAACGCTTCGACAAAAGCGCCTGACGCAAGCAGTGCGAACCCGACCAAGATGAGGCCGCGCACAAGGCCATTGGCGTGGCTCGATGAGAGCGCCAATAGCGAAAAGGGTAGAGCGGCGACGACAAAGGCTTGGTGCAACCATTCAGCCTCCGCCCACATGCCGACGGTTGGGAGACTAGCCGACATGATTGGAAGGATAAGACAATGGATCAAGCAAAGGCCTGAGAGTGAGATGGCCGTACCATCTATCGCCGCCGCTCTAGGTGTAGAAGTCGCCATTAGAAGGCCACCCTTACACCGAGACGAATATTTTGACCGGGCGCTGGGATCAGGTCTTTCAACACTGATGTTGCGAACCGAACCTCTTCATCGGTCACGTTGCGCGCTTCGATGAAGGCTTCTGTGCCATCATTGCCGATCCCGAAGTCGGAAAGATCCACTTCGCCGCGCAAATCGAGCGTTGTGTAGCCTTCTGTCACCAGCGTTCCAACGCCTGCATTGTTTTGATCGCCAGCAACTGTAAGCGCTGCACCGAGTTCCCAGGCACCCCATTCAGCGCTGACATCGCCATTAAAGGTGGTTGGAGGTACGAACGGTACATTGCCGCCGCTATCGAGATCAGCTCGGACGAAATCGACGCTCGCGCCGAGCGCCCAATCGGCCCCCAGAATGCCATCATCAAAGAACGCGTCGGCATAGACTTCCCCGCCCCAGAAGCTCGCATCCTCTTGCGTGAACAGGAAGACATCGAGGCCATCACCGACAGAGGTCAGTTCGCCATCAACAATGGCTTGGCCAGGCGTTAGGAAAATGAAGTCACTGAACTCGGTAATGTAGACGTTTACCCCATACTCGAACGTGTCATTGCTCCACCGCGCCGCGCCTTCGAAGTTGAGACCGCTTTCTTTGTCGAAAGAGACCATTCCGGTCTGCAGGGGATCTGAGGCAAGGCCGACTTCAAACTGATCGGTCGCCAAGTGTGGCCCGAATGCGAAGAGCTCGCTCTCATTCGGGGCGCGCTCTGTATACGCGACCGAGCCGCCCAAGAAGAACCCGCTTTCAAAGTGACGGTGCACGCCGAATGAGCCGCTCACCAGGTCAAAATCAGCCGATCCGAAATTGACATTGTCGAGCTCTACATTTTCAAACCGCAGACCGCCCTCAATGCCAACGCCATTGTCCTTTTCCTTGGTCTCATAGACGAACAGACCCCAGCTTTGAGTATCGGTTGGAGACACGAAGGCTTCTTCGCCAAGTGCGCTGAACTCTTTGTCCAGGAATTGGACACCGAATGCACCCGCAAAGCCCGCAATCTCGTGATCGAACTCGACGCGGCCTTCCACGCCTTCGGTTTCGAAAACCGTCCCAGCTTCGCCCGGCGCTTCAAACTCTGTGTGCTCATAATCAACAATCGAAACCGTACCGATGACATCGGTCAGGAAGCCATTATTGACGCTGACGCCGCCGCGCAGATCAATCCGCGTCTGTTCGAGGTCGATGAATGGGTTTTCCTCTTCCTCCTCACCTTCTTCCTCTTCGCCTTCTTCCCCTTCATGCTCATGGCCATGTCCAGGCAGGCCATATTCAGACGTTTGAAGACGCACAGCTGCGCCAAGGAACGCATTCTCGCCAACCCAGGTGACGCCGCCTGCAAGGGTTTGCGTCTCTACGAAAGAATTCTCCGCGGTGCCGCGAACTTCTTCCTCTTCCTCGTGCTCTTCTTCGTCTTCATGCTCTTCTTCTTCAGCCTCTTCCAAAGCGCGCTGCAAAGAGGATTCAGAAAAATCCGGTATGTCATAATTGTCGAAATCCCGCATCGAGCCCGACAGAGAGAAGACCAATTGACCGGCCGTGAATTGACCGCGACCGGCAAGCTCGGTGCCTTCATTCACACTATTATAAGCCGCAAACAGATCGCCTGAGGCTGGCTCTTCCGGCAGCTCCTCGACGATCAGGCCGTCAATCACATTGACCACACCGCCAATTGCTTGGCCGCCATAAGCGAGCGCCGCAGGGCCGCGGAGGATCTCGATTTTTTCAGCATCAATGCCGTCTGCAGCCACCTGGTGGTCCGGCGAGGCGGCTGAGACGTCGATCACGCCAATGCCATTGGTCAGCACTTGCACCCGTTCCGCACCGAGACCGCGCAAGATTGGACGGCTCGCGCCTTGGCCAAAGAAGGTCGTCGCCACGCCAGGCTCACGGTCCAGCGTGTCACCGAGCGTGCTTTGCAGCGTTTCTAGGATCGTTTCGCGATCCAGAGCTGTCGCGTTCCCGACCAATTCGTCGGCGGTCCGATTGGGACCTGGCGTTGTTACGATAACGGTATCTTCCCGGCGCTCGTCAGCATCTTGTGCGACAGCAACGGAGGCGAGAGCAAGCGGCGATAGACTCGCCAATAAAAGTAAACGCGACATGGGTCCCTGCAGAAATGTTATAATATCACTTTTCTGAGCTTGTAGAGAGGCGGTCGGCTTTGGCAAGTGAAATCTGCCGCGGAACTGAGACAAAAAAAGCGGCTTCCCATTCTGGAAAGCCGCTCATCGTGATCCTTGAGTTCGGTCGTCAGCCCCGACCGTGTTTAAGGGGAAGAAACATCAAGCCAGGTTGTGTGCTTCGACCGCTTCAAGGATTTGGGTATTGCTCTATCGATCTACTTGCGACCGCCTTTGGCAATTTTGGTGTCTTCGTCTGCGGTGTCTTCCGACAGATCTGAGTCTGACGCGTCGACCGTTTTCTTGACCCAGTCGCTGGCGCGGCGGCGCGGCACGAGACCGTCTTTGCTTGCGTCCTTGTCTTCGCTGCTCTTGCGGCGATCGACACGGGCTGCCGTTTCTTCCATCCGCTCAAGCGCGCTTTCAACTGGGGTTTCGGGCTTTTTTGCTTCGATCACCACATTGCGCGGAGCCGCTTCGACCGGTGCCATGACGGGCGCTGCATCTTGAACACTCACATTGAAGAACAGGTTCCAGTATTTAGAGAAGACTTTCTGACGCCCTTGCAGGGTGCGCAGGTTCTTGATCTCTTTATTGCTGGTCAGCTTGGCGCCTTCGACACGCAGACGCTCTGGGCTGCGGACGAATTGAACAAAGCCATTGTAACGTCGTGAGGCGGCGCGGTTCATTTCGAATTGGAGTTCGCCAACGCCATCGCGCTTGCCGTCTGCACCATCCGACAAAGAGTTGCGGTGCTTATAAGTCATAAACGGCCATTCCATCTTGGAGAACTCGATCAGAGTATTGCTCTCAATCTCAAGGTCTTTGTTCAGCGAGTAGCCAGAAAAAATGAAGGTCTTGCCGTTTGGTTGGATGTCGATCACCGACAGACGCTCATGGTCGTCGCCCTTTTCGGACTGCAGCCAAGTGCCCTCAAAATAATACTTTCCGAGGATCAGTTTGCGCACGGCATTGAACCGGAACAGGGTCGGAAAGATGGCCTCTGTCATGGCAAGCCAGAACACGACCATGACGGCGACACTGCCTGCAATGGCGGCGGCCATAGAGCCGGACTCAGGTCCAACGACGGTCTCTAGCGTAGTTAAAAATTGTGGCCCAACAAAAGCCAATACGGATAGGATGGCGGCTGCCGAAACGGTGTTCGACACCAGCCCAAAGCGCGAGTATGGGTTCATGTCCCCTTCTCCAGTACATCTACATTATGGTGGAAAACGCCGAGGGCTTCTGCGCCCCTTCGTTAGGCTTTAATTAACCCTAACAAGAGGTAAACTCAACGCCGCAATCGTTAACAAAACCCTTGTATTTATTAACCTTTTGTGGTGAATGTAGTGAGAATCGCGGCTTGGTTGATTTGCGATGGACAGATGCAATTTTCGCGAGGGTGCTGCGCTGCGCCGCAGTTAAAGACCCGTGACTTCTTGGTTCATCAATTCTAAGTAAGCGTAGAATTTCAGCCGGAGGATCGGGCCATGGACGGAATGGCAGATGTAAAATCAAGCGCAGTCTTAGATGGCCTAACCGGTCTTCTGCAGGATGCAGTCACCGCAGTAGACACTTATAAAGAGGCTCTACACGCGAAAGTCGGACAGGTGCTCGCGCCCGACGGCAAAATCGATCGCACACGGTTTTCCGAACATCAACACCTCGCCCACGGCTATGGCTGGATCGTCACCTATGTTGAAACGCTGCGCGAAACCGCCAATTGGGCAAGCCGTCTAGAAGCCGAAGGAAGCTTCGGTGAGATTGATGCGCTCTTGGCGCAAATCCTGTTCAGCAAATATCTCGCAGATCTCGCCAGCGGCGTACCGATGAACCAGGGTGAGATTATCCGCCCACACGAGCTTGGCGCCCGCGATGATGCAGAAGCCTTGTTCAACGCCGCATCAGTTCAAACGCTGATCCAGGACGGCATGACACCCACCGTCATGGCCGCCGCCGCCGCGCATCTGCCCGATAGCCTCGGCCGCGCCACGGTTGAGAATACCGGCGAAGACGAAACCATGGCGATGATCCGCGACCAGTTCCGTCGCTATAGCGATGACAAGATCGTCCCGCATGCGCATGAGTGGCACCTGAAAAATGATTATATCCCGATGGACGTCGTCGATGAGATGGCTGAACTCGGCGTCTTTGGCCTGACCATTCCTGAAGAATTTGGTGGCCTCGGCATGGGCAAGACCGCGATGTGCGTGGTCTCTGAAGAGCTTTCACGCGGCTATATCGGCACCGGGTCACTCGGCACCCGCTCTGAGATCGCAGCAGAGCTGATCCTGATTGGCGGCACGCAAGCTCAAAAAGAGAAGTATCTCCCCTCGATCGCGAGCGGCGAGATTCTGCCGACCGCGGTCTTTACTGAGCCGAATACGGGCTCTGACCTTGGTGCCTTGCGGACCCGCGCGGTGAAAGATGGCGACACCTATAAGATCACCGGCAACAAGACCTGGATCACACACCCGGTGCGCGCCGATCTGATGACGCTGCTCGCCCGCACCGATCCGGCGACGAATAATTTCTCAGGCCTCTCAATGTTCCTGGCTGAAAAGCCGCGCGGCAGCGACGAACAGCCTTTCCCAGCCGAGGGCATGACGGGCGGCGAGATCGAAGTGCTCGGCTATCGCGGCATGAAGGAATACGAGATCGGGTTTGATGAGTTTGAAGTCCCAGCGGCCAATCTGCTCGGCGAAACCGAAGGCATGGGCTTTAAACATTTGATGGCGACCTTTGAGTCCGCCCGCATCCAAACGGCGGCACGCGCCGTCGGTGTGGCGCAATGCGCTTATGAACTCGGTCTGCGTTATGCGCTCGATCGCAATCAGTTTGGCCAGTCGATCTTCAACTTCCCGCGCGTGGCCAATAAGCTCGTCATCATGGCGGCTGAATTGGTCGGCATCCGGCAGCTCACCTATTTCTCAGCCCGTCAGAAAGACTCAGACAAACGCTGCGACCTGGAAGCCGGTATGGCGAAACTGCTCGCCGCACGGGCCGCCTGGGCAGCCGCTGACAATGCACTGCAAATCCATGGCGGGAACGGCTTTGCCTTGGAATATCCGATCAGCCGCGTGCTCCAAGACGCTCGCATCTTGAACATTTTCGAAGGCGCGGGCGAAGTCCAAGCCATGGTCATCGCCCGCCGCGTGGTGTCTGGCGGGAATTAAGACCGCGGCGAGTTGAACGGCGCTTCGGCGCGGCCACGCAGGAGCGGGAATCGGAACCCTTTGTCTGGGTCCGATTTGCCGCTCTCATAGCGTCCGGCCAGGCGATAGGCGAGCCAGAAGCCGAGTACGCCGAAGACGACACCGCCGACAGCTTGTCCAATCA
>JBCBDI010000121.1:0-7740 GCA_038529885.1 Pseudomonadota bacterium | reverse complement strand
GACGCTTCCTTTTCTACAGTCCGCGCCAGAATGCAAGGCCTGTCATGAAATTGCCTGCATTTGTCCGATTTATGGTTAATCAGATCTTTCCCATGAGGTGTGCAAGTTTTTGTTCCCGTTCACCATACATGCAGCTTGCTATGGTAAACATGCCGCTATGGACGAAGAGCTGAATGCTCTGCCCGGCAGGAGTCGGTGTTGACCACAGAATGAGGTTAAAGATGAAGACGACAGTCTCCAGCGCACTTTGTTTCGCGCTTTCTACCGCAAGCTTTTTGGCGCTCTCATGGACCGCCCCCGCGCAGGCTCAACGCCAAGGTGCGCCGATTACATATGCGGGTCAGACGCCGCATCAGCCGTCTCCAGATCTCGCGCTATTGGATAAGCCGGTTCAGAGCACTTTTCAGAATGCTCCCGCCAATCTTACCGCGAATCGCCGCGTCGAGTTCCAATATCCAGGCCAAAGCTTCAGCCCGGTTGCGCAAGCGCCCGTGGCAACCGCGCCTGCTGTGGCGAGCGCGCCTGCCGGCATGATCTTAAAGCCGGTCACCAGCACAGCCGCTGCGGCGCCAGCCGTTCCAGCGCTTGCTACGACCATTGCCAAGGCCCCTGCAAAGCCGATCCGCATTGCGTCTGTGCAGTCGCAAATGCCTGCCGCGACGGGCAAACCACTGACGCTCAGCCGCGTGAATGTGAACCGCGATGCGACCATGAGCGAAGAGCGCGGCCTTGCTGGCATCTATATGGATGGTTTTGAAGGCCAGCCGACTGCCAATGGCGAGATTTTCGATGAAACCGCCATGAGCGCGGCGCATCCAAGCCTGCCTTTGCCGAGCCTGGTTCAAGTTATTAATGAGGATAATGGCCGCGAAGTCGTTGTCCGCGTGAATGATCGCGGCCCGTTTGATGGCAAGCGCATTCTTGAAGTCTCGCCGCGCGCTGGCACGGTGCTTGGCATGTCAAAAGGCAGCTCGGCGAATGTGCGTGTGCGCTATCTCGGGCCTGCGCCTGTGAAGCAAGTCGAAGAGGGCTTTGCGGCGAATACGGTGGAAGATGATGTTCTGCCGCCAATCGCTGCGCCAGTGGCTGCCCCAACAGTGCTCGCAGGGGCCGCAACTTCGCCTGTCGCTGCGCCAGACTATCAACCATCGCTTCCGGTTGCTGAATATAGCAATCCAGGCCCAGCGCCGGTATCCACGCCGCAAGTGAAAACGATGCGGGTCGCCAGCCCGGTGGCCGTGAACAATGTCTTCATTCAAGCTGGTTCCTTTGCTGACATTTCAAACGCCCAGCGCCTGACCGACGCGCTCGGCCGCGGACATGCGGTCGAAATCGAAGAGGCGCGGGTCAATGGCGGGGACTATTTCCGCGTCTTGATCGGGCCTTTCCCAGACCGCGCGTCTGCTGAGCTTTATCGCGCGCAACTGTCTAATGCGGGCATTGTCGAAGGGTTCCTGACCCTTCGCTAAGGCCTCCGCTCTGTAAAGATTGACCTTCGTCACGAACTGGCCCTTTTTCTTCTGCAGAAAAAGGGTCAATTTCTTTGACGGTAAAGGACACTCTCTATGGCTCTCTGGCGCGGTCTTTTGTTCGCTCTTACGCTGGCTCTCGCGCCGGCTTTTTCCCACGCACAGATCATTGAAACGGATGCTGAATATGCCGTGATCATGGATCATGAGACCGGCGAGATCCTCTGGTCCAAAGAGGCCGACACGCCGATGGTTCCGGCCTCAATGACCAAGATGATGACCGCCTATTTCGTGTTCGACCTGATCGAGCAGGGGGAGATCACTTTAGAGGACACGATCGAAGTCAGCGCCGATGCCTGGCGCCGGGGCGGCTTTCCGTCCGGCACGTCGACCATGGGCCTCAGCCCGAAAGAACGCCCGACCGTCGAACAGCTGCTGCACGGCTTGATTATTATGTCGGGCAATGATGCCTGCATCGTGCTTGGTGAGGGCATTGCCGGATCCGAAGCCGCCTTTGCGCGGCAAATGACCGAGCGCGCGCATGAGCTTGGTCTGTCGACTGTGAATTTCGTCAACGCCACGGGGCTGGAAGGTGAGGGCCATGTGGTCTCATCTGCCGATCTTGCGCGTCTGGCGCGGCTGATCATTTCCGACTTCCCGCAATATTATGCTTGGTACAGCAAGAGCGAATATACGTGGGGCGGCTACACGCAGGCCAATCGCAACCCGCTCCTTGGCACAATGGACGGCGCCGATGGGCTTAAGACTGGTCACTTAGACGAGTCAGGCTATGGCCTCACCGCGTCGGCAGTACGAGATGGCAAGAGACGGATCATTGTCATCAATGGGCTGCCGAGCAAGCAAGCCCGAGCGCAGGAGGCCGAGCGCCTGATGCGTATGGCGTTTAGCGCTTTTGAGACCCGCACGATTGCAGGCGGCGACGCGCGCCTGGCTGAACTCGATGTCTGGATGGGCGACCGCCGCAAAGTAGGAGTGCGGCTTGCGACAAGCGCCGATGTGACCGCCCACAAACGCGCCTTTGCCAAGGGCAAATCCGAAATCGTCTATGACAAGCTGATCGAAGCGCCCATCACCGCAGGCGATGAGATCGCAACGCTGGTTGTGACCATTGAAGGCAAGGACCCGATTGAGCTACCTCTGGTCGCGAGCGAAGATGTGGCTCGCCTCGGCTTTGTTGGCAGAGCGATTGAGGGCCTGAGCCGGATGATGGACGGAGGCGCGTAGCAGTCTTGGGCACACCGGGGCGTTTCATCACGCTGGAAGGCGGAGAGGGCGGCGGCAAGTCGACCCTGATCGAAGGCTTGCGCGAAGCCTTGGAAACGCGTGGGCATGAGGTCATCGTCACCCGAGAACCTGGCGGGACACCGCTTGCCGAAGAGGTACGTACGCTGGCTTTGACGCCGCTTGAGGGCGAGGCCTGGTCGCCTTTGGCGCACGCGCTCCTGATGAACACAGCGCGGGAAGATCATCTACGTAAACTGATCCGTCCGGCTTTGGCCGCGGGCAAATGGGTGCTGTGTGATCGCTTCGCTGATTCCACGCTCGTCTATCAGTCGATCGATGGCGGGAATCTCGATCGCCTCCGCCAAATCCAAGACATCGTGGTCGGCGAGACAGTGCCGGATCTTACTTTGATTTTGGACGCTGATCCTGAAGATCTACTGGAACGGCGACAAACCCGCGCCATCAGCGACGTGTTCGAGGCCAAGGACCTCAGCTTCCACCGGAAGATCAGAGACGGCTTTAAGGCGATTGCCGAAGCCGAGCCGGAGCGCTGTCTCCTAATCGACGCTCTTATGAAGCCAGAGCAGGTTTTAGCGGCGGCCCTCAAAGCCATTGATGCGCGTTTGGTGACGTCGTGAGCGCCGCTTTTCCGCTATTGGGCCATGCGACGCCGGAAGCCCGATTTTTAGCTGCCAAAGAGTCTGGCCGCCTGCATCATGCGTGGATCTTGCAAGGTCCGTCTGGGATTGGGAAATCGATCTTTGCGCGACGCCTTGCGGGCTTAATGCTCGGTGCCGCGGCCCCGGATGCGCCTGCGGATGACAAGACCATGCAGCTTGTGCTCTCCGGCGGCCATCCAGATCTCAAATGGGTGGAGCTCGGCCTCAACGATAAGGGAAAGCTGCGCCAAGACATCACTGTCGATCAAATCCGCGAGCTCAATCAGTTCTTCGCCCTGCGCCCGGCCATGGCGGGTTGGCGCGTGGGCGTCATTGATGCGTTGGATGAAATGAACGTGTCTGGCATGAACGCGCTTCTCAAAACGCTCGAAGAGCCACCGAACAATGCGCTGCTTTTACTGATCTCGCATGGGACGCAGCCGGTTTTGCCGACCATTCGCTCACGCTGCCAGGTGCTGCGGCTCTATCCCTTGGGCGACGACGACACCAAAGCGGTGTTGGCGGATGCCGATTGCGATACCGAACTGGCGCTCGATCTTGCCAATGGTCGCCCTGGTTATGGCTTAGGACTAGCACAGACGGGCGGCGCGAAAGCGGCTCAGACCGCGCGGGCGCTGCTCCGCAATGTACGAAAACCTGCTGGCGGGGTGGTCTCCGCCGCGCTGACCAGCGCCGTGGTCGACGAGAGCTCTTTGCAAGCGTTCACCGATACGCTGCTCAGTTGGGTGGCTGAGAAAGCCGAGAGCGAGGCCGAACTCGCGCCGACATGGCTTGCCATGCATGAAGTGCGGGCGACCGCGGATGAGTTCAATCTGACACCGCTCCAGACCGCGACGAAGCTGTTCGCCACCTTGCAAGACGGCGTGAAGGCTGTAAGCGCCTAATCCCATGTTTGATACCCACGTAAATCTGCACGCCGAGGCGTATGAAGAAGACTTAGATGAAGTCTTGTCGCGTGCCCGTGAGGCCGGGGTCTCACGCATGCTGGCCATCTGTGAGCGCTTGGACAGTTTTCCGCGCGTCAAAGCGATCGCAGACGAAAATACGGACATTTGGTGCAGTGTGGGCACTCATCCCCACCACGCCAAAGACTTTACCGATACGGTGGCAACGGATCTCATCACCCGCGCCGATGATCCCAAAGTCGTCGCGATTGGCGAAACCGGGATGGACCTGCACTATGGCTACAGTCCGCAGGACCAGCAGGAAGCGAGTTTTAGAACCCACATCACCGCCGCGCGTGAGACCGGCTTGCCCCTCATCGTGCACACGCGTGAAGCCGATGATTTGACCGCCGACATTCTCGAAGACGAAACCGCCAAAGGCGCATTTTCGGTCTTGCTGCATTGCTACACAGGCGGCCCGGATCTCTGCCAACGCGGACTGGCACTTGGCGCTTATGTCTCGGTCTCAGGCATTCTCTCATTTAAGAGCGCGAAAGATGTGCGGGCGGTGATCAAAGACGTGCCGCTCGACCGGGTCATCTTGGAAACGGATTGTCCTTATCTTACGCCCATGCCTTATCGCGGGCGGCGCAATGAGCCTTCCTATTTGCCATATGTGGCGGATGCTCTGGCAGACCTGCACGGGCTGACCCGCGAAGAGGTGGGCGACATGTGTGAGGCCAATTCTTTGCGGCTGTTTAGCAAGATTTCATGAGTGACCGCCGGATCAAGCTCACTCTGCTCGGAACCGGCTCGTCAGGCGGTGTCCCTCGGGTTGGTGGCGAGTGGGGCGCGTGCGATCCTAGCGAACCAAAGAACCGGCGGCGGCGATGCTCGGCTTTGGTAGAGGCCTGGCAAGCCGACACACCTGATGAGCGCACCAGCGTCCTTATCGACACGTCTCCCGATATGCGAGAGCAATTGCTCGACGCTGAAGTGACCCGCTTGGACGCGGTCATGTTTACCCATGATCATGCCGATCAGACCCACGGCATCGATGATGTCCGGCCCTTAGTGATCCAGGCGCGGGCACAGATCAAAGCCTATATGGACGCCGCGACGCACGAGACTCTGTTCCCGAAATTTCGGTATGCCTTTGAAGGGCAGGGCGGTTACCCGCCGATCTTTGACCTACAGCCGCGCATCACTGCGGATCAGCCGCTGGAAATCAATGGCCCGGGCGGGGGATTGAACACGTTGCCGCTCGACCAGGAACATGGGCGTATTCGCTCGCTGGGCTTTCGGTTCGGCAACGTCGCTTATTGCAATGACGTCAACGCGCTGCCGGAGGAAACCCTGGCACAGCTTGAAGGCTTGGATCTGCTCGCGATCGATGCGCTACGCTACACCCCGCATCCAACCCATGCCCACCTTGAGCGCAGTTTAGAATGGATCGAACGGCTTCAGCCTAAGCGCACAGTGCTGACTAATATGCATGTTGATCTCGACTATCGGACGCTGCTCAATGAGCTGCCGGATGGGGTCGAGCCTGGCTTTGATGGCTGGGTCTATGAAGGCGCGCTTTAAGGCGCGTCAGTGAGCGAGCGGACCATTTTGCCGACCGCGCCATAATCGGTTTTGCCGGTGCCAAGCACAGGCACTTCATCGACATGATAGACTTTGCGCGGCACGGACAGCTCCGACACGCCATGTGACTGACACCAGGCGAGTAGCGCGCTGCGGTCAGCGTCTTTTGCAGTTGATAGTAAGATCACTTGCTCGCCTTTGCGAGGATCTGGGATCGCGGCAGCCGCGTGCATGTCATCTGGCCAGATCGCGCTGGCGCAATTCTCGACGACGGCGAGCGATACCATCTCACCGCCAATCTTCGCGAAGCGTTTGACCCGGCCCATGATGCGGATGCAATTGTCCTCATCCATCACGCAGATGTCGCCCGTATCGTGCCAACCGTCTTGCAGCGGCTCGATCACGCCGGGTGCAGATGAGCGCATATAGCCGAGCATAATGTTCGGTCCGCGAATGCGTAGCTTGCCGCCTTCTTCGATGCCTTCGACGGGCAGGAGCTCATATTCCATATCCGCCATGAGGCGGCCAACCGTGCCGGGCTTATTGAATTCCATTTGGTTGGCGGCGACGACCGGAGCGGCTTCGGTAGCTCCATAGCCTTCCAAGATCTCGATATTGAATTTCTTGCGGACGAACGCGCGGGTCTCATCGCGCACGCGTTCCGCCCCGCAGACCGCCAAGCGAACGGAATCGAGCGCGCCTTCTTTGGCGACACGGGCATATTGGCCAATGAACGTATCAGTGGCGAGCAAGATGGTAGAGCCGGTCTCCTCGATCCGCCCAGCAATCTCACGCGGTTGCAGCGGGCTTGGATGGAAGACCGCGCGCACGCCTGCGATCAGAGGCAAAATCGCGCCGACCGTGAGCCCGAAGCAGTGAAAAGTCGGCAGAGGATTGAAAACGATATCGGCGTCAGGATCGAGCCCAATATGCGCCCGCACCTGTTCGACATTGGCGACAATATTGTGGTGCGAGAGGACGACCCCTTTCGGCTCACCTTCGGTGCCGGAGGTGAATAGGACGACGCCGGGTTTCTTATGGTTCTGGCTGCGATGGAATAGACCTGGGAAAACGGGTCCAAGCCCGCCCGCGACTTTGTCCATCAGACCAAGGCTCTCGCGCACGTCTTCGAGATAGATGAACTCAGCGGTATCGCTCAGCTCTTCGACGAGCGCTTCGAGGCCGCCGAGATCGATGAATTTGTGCGCGGTCACGATCTTGGTGATCTTCCCGGCTTTCATCGCCGATTTGATGTTTGCCGACCCGGCTGTGAAGTTCAGCATAGCCGGCAGACGCCCGGACGAGAGCACCGCGCAAAAGGCGATCACTGCGCCGGCACCGGTGGGCAGCATGATCGCTACCGTCTCGTCTTTCTTGAACTTTTTGCCCAGCGCCGAGCCAAGCGCAAAAGCGCCGCGCAGAACGGTCTTATAGTCGACTTCGGTTCCGTCTCCGTCGACAATCGCAACCTTCTTGCCCCCAAACTCTTTGGCGGCGCGAATGATCGCAGAAAAGATGTCTGATTTGGCGCGTCCGGCACGCCATTGGAGTGGGGCAGGGATCGTTGTGTCAGTCATGCGAGGACTATGCTCTGAACTCTTAATTGTTTGCAACAAAGTGTCACAGTTGGTGAACGAAGCAAGTGTTTCCGGCGCGGCATGCGAGATCGCACCAGGAGCTATGCCCCTCTGTGGCTTGCAGTTTCTCGCGTTCCAGCCCATTTAGAGGGCATGGTCACGATCATTGACAAAAAGCCTCAATACCGGCACCCGGAAAAGCGCAATCGTCCTGATACGCCGATCCTGCGCAAGCCGGAATGGATTCGCGTGAAAGCGCCGACCTCCAAGGGCTATGCGGAAACCCGCGAAATCGTGA
>JBCBDI010000120.1:0-7751 GCA_038529885.1 Pseudomonadota bacterium | reverse complement strand
CGCTGGCCGAGGCCTTTGCGGCTGAGGGCTATAAAACCCTGGTCGTTGATCTCGACAGCCAAGCCAATGCCTCGCTCCTAATCTATGGCGAGAATGGCGACGAACGCTTGTATGACGCGATCCATAACTACACCAATGTGTCCGACTATTTGCGCGAGAATTTTCTCGGCGAATGCTTTGCCCATATGACTAAATTTGTCGTTCCGCATGCGAGCGATGTGACCTTCATGGGCAAACCCTTGGACCTCTCTCTCGTCCCGGCCACGCCGGGCCTGCGCCGCGCCGAACGTGAGCTTATTTATATCCTCACTGAGCAGGGCTATTCGATGACGGCGATAGAAGGCCGGGTCGGCTTGCGCCTTCGCCAAGACATGGCGGACCTTCGAAAACGCTATGATGTGATTATTTGCGACTGCCCGCCCGGCATCTCTGCGATGACCGAGGCGACGCTTTCCGCCTCCGACCTAATCATTGTGCCGACCATTCCAGACTTCATGTCGACCCTGGGTCTCGACCTCTTCACCGGCGACATCATTGAGAGCCTCAAAAAGCGGGGTCTCTCGAACCGCCCGGTGGTTCTGCCAACCAAGTTTGATGGCTCGGCGCATCAGAGCATTGTTCTGGAAGCCATGCGCGATGGCGCGGCTGATCCAGAGAGCGAGTATGATATTTTCCAAACCGTGATCCCGCAAAAACCAGAATTCGCGGCCAACCCTGTCGAGCTCGGTGCAAATCCAACCTTGGCGCAGAAGTGGCCAGGGGATGCGCTTTCGACGGTGAACATGCTATACCAAGAAGTCCAGGCGCGCCTCGCGGCGCAATCGAACACAGCGGCAGCATAGACATGGCTCTTACTCCGGACGGACGCGCGGCGCTTACAGCGATCCTTGCCCATGAGGATCTCTTCCCACGTGTCAAAGATGCGGACCTTTTGGCAGCGGCGATCAAGCTCGCGCGCAAACAAATCATCGCCGCAGGTCTCACCCGCGACGACTTGCTGGAGCTGAAAGCCAAACTCGGCGATGACATGTTCGAGAAGACGCTCGACAGCGTCACCCCGCATCATATTAAACTTCTGGCCCGGCGGCTCGATCGAAATGCGCCAGAAATTGAAGTGAATACGGGCAGCTCCGCCCTTTCCTATGTTCGGCAGATCTTAGCTGGAGAGGTCGAGCAATCGACGCAGCCAGACAGCCCCGCCCCAGCCGCCGAAGACAAGCCGGCAAAGAACAAATATCTCGGCCGCAAAGCCTTCCGCACAGGCCGCTAAAGCGTTCGAATACGCGGTGCCCCGCCCGCCGTGAGCATCAGGGCTGAGACCGCCCAGACCATGGCGTCGACGCGGTCGGGAGAGCCAATAAAGCCTTCCGCACCGAAGCGGCACATCTCGTCTTCTAGCTCTTTCAAAACGCCGACATGCGCCACAGCACCTTTTTGATAGAGCGCCGCCACCGGGGCCGCGCGGGCGGCCTTGCCCAAGCGCGCATGCACCAAAGAGATCGGAAGCTCGCAGCCTACGCTCTCTAAAACGGTCCGTACCATTTCACCGCCTTGATTGGCTTCCGCGATGAGGCGCGAAACGCCCAGCTCATTGCCAAGCGCCACGGCGCGGCTGGCCCAGTCGGACGGCGTCTCGCCGCGCCCACTGGCATCGGCCAAGATGAAACAACGGCTCCCAAATCCCGGCGCAGCCGCCCGCCCCGCGACAATGATCCCGCACGCATCAGACTTTGCGTGACTGGTCGTGGGTGGATCAATCGCCAGAACGAGGTCCTCGAATTGCTCAGGCGCCGCGAACGCTCGAAATCGGTCAAGATCACTGCGCCGCCAAAACGCGCCCGCCAAGTCCTCGACCAGCTCGCCTTCGAGTTCTTGTCGTCCGAGCGCGGTCCCGCCATAGGCCGCTTGCATCTGAGCCACGAAACCTGGTGCGAGATGGTCCGCATTGTCCTGCGTCCGTGCATGCGTGATGACCGCGTCGCTTTTGACCAAGCGCTTTACCAGTGGAACAGGCCGCGGTGTCGTTGTCGCCACACAGCGCGGAGACGCACCGAGCCTCAGCCCCAATTGCAGATTGTTCCAGACCAGTTCTCCTTTCGCCCAGACGCCAATCTCATCGCACCAGGCAGCATGGAATTGCGGGCCCCGCAAACTGTCTGGATCCTCAGCTGAATAGGCGAACCCTTTGGCGCCATTGTCCCATTCCAACTGGCGGCGCGACACGTGATAGGCCGGACGTTTATCGGGATCAGGTTCGATTGCGCGCAGGCCCGACGGGCCCTCAATCATCACTTCTCTGACATCGCCCAAAGTGGGACCAATGAGGGCGACGCGTTCCGCCCCTCCAAACAGGGCTGAGAACCGGGTCCATTCGGCCCCGGCCCTGGTCTTGCCTGCGCCGCGTCCGCCTATGAACAACCAAGTCCGCCACGCCCCTTGCGGCGGGCGCTGGGCGTCGCGCGCTTCGAGGATGAAAGGTGCAGCATGGAGTTGGTGCAACTCGGCAGACTTATGAACCGCCTTCGACCTTAAATGGCCGTCCCACCAATCGCTCCAGCTCGGCACATATTTCCTCATCGCTGAGTTCCCTCTCCGCAGGTTCAGACCGAGTGTTTTTGTCTGGCGCTCGCATTGAGCGTCGGGAGCGTAGTCCGGTCCTCAACCGCGCGAGATCAACCGAGGCGACCGGCGACTCGATCGCCTGCGTGATGCAGCGCAACGTGTCATAGCTCTCAAACAAAGCGAGGATCTCGGATTCCGACTTGTTCCGCGTTTCGACAGGCGGACCGATACGGCGCTTTATCGTGCTATGGTCGCAGCCGAGACGCCGGGCGATCTCCCGGTAAGACAATTCCAAAGCCGCAAGTAAACGCGCATGCGCATCAACGAGCGGCGTCCAGTGAATACAGGTCTTTGACGACTGTCCCGGCATGTCGCTGTTTTAAAAGCGGCTGCGGTGCAGTCGGATTGCATTCCCGAATTTTCACGCAACCCTCTAATTTAAAACGAATAAATCACCTCACAAATGGGGAGCAATTGGGCCCAATCCGCTCAAAGCACCTTGCCCCTTTGTCACCTTCGCGCCTAAGCTAGCGCCAGAAAACAGTGACAAAGAACAGTGTAAGGGTGAACTCATGGCATATGCATCAGGTATTCGGCTCAGCAGCCTGGCGGGATTGGTCGGCGCTGGCGTCGGTGGATACATTGGCTACACGCAAGCGGCCGACGTAAGCGATCTCACCCCGATCACCGGCGCGCTCATTCTAGGCGGTGTTGGCCTGGTGGCGGGCAGCGCAGGTGCGTTTCTTCTGAAATCACTGATGCAATTTGTCATCTACGCGATCATGCTCGGCGTCGTGGTGTTCGTCTTCCAAGGACAGATCGAGGCAATGACCGGGATCAATCCGGTAGAGGCCGCCTTAGGCGTGTTAAGCGGAATGGGTCTGCCCGTCGGGACGTCCTGACGAGACTGCGCCCCGCACATAAAACAAGCACGAAAAAAGCGCCTGCAGGGTTCTGCAGGCGCTTCTTCTAGATGGGGTCAGAGGGCGGCTTAAGACTCGCTACGCTCAGTCTTTTTGCCATCCTTCTTTTTGGCGTTCTTCATGGCGCCTTCAAACTCTGCGAGAGAGAGTTCGCCATCATCGCCTGCGAGTTTCGCAAACTTCGCACCGGCCTTCTCAGCCGAGTATTTGCCGTCTGCGGTTTTGTAAGCCACATATTCGGCTTGCGTGATCATACCGCTCGCGTCGGCATCGATCTTGTTGAAATAATCGGCTGGCGATCCAGCATGAGCAACAGCAAACGCACTTGCTGCAAGGGTGCCCAAAGATACGCTCAAAAGCTTCATTTTCATCGGAAGTTCCTCCCTGGAACGAGTTGAATAAGCGTCATATCAATCAACGCGTTACAATCGTAACAATCATTCATGTTACAGTTGTAGTTACAGTTTCGTAATATTGCATCCAAAAAAGAAAGGGGCCGCTTCTGCAGCCCCTTTAGGAAGGGAGAGCTGGGGACTTTTTTACATTTCGTCTGGCATCTCTGTCTGTTCGGGTTTGGCCGCCATGGCCGCATTCATTTCAGATTCGGAGATCATGCCGCTGGCGTCAGCGTCAATTTCGATGAACTTGACCAAAGCCTCGGCTGGCGAGGTTTCGCCATCGGCCGTTTTCCAGCCAACAAACTCGCTTTCGGACACAAAGCCATCAGCATTGGCGTCCACGGTTGCGAACGTAACGGCTTCACCGGCATTTGCGCCAAGCGCGCAGAAAGCCAAACTTGAGAGAATGAGATAACGGGTCATAGGAATGCTCCTTGTTTGCACACCACCCTTTGTGGCGAGGATCAGCTTGCCTGATTGGCGCAGAAAAACTCGTGACTCTTCAGAAACCTCGGTGACAGAACCTTCACGACTTTCTCAACAGGATCGCGCCGATACCCGCGCCTGCACCGTAACTCAGGCCATCGCGTAAGCATCCGTTCACTCGAACACGCCCCACCCTCTCACAGATTTAATACCGGTCAGGGCGCGGACGGCGTGCCCAAGATTGTCTCAACATCTCGAACTCGTGAAGCTTCGTCATCAATTCCTTCATGAAATTGCCCCATATTTGCAAGAGATCGGACGAAAGTGACGGAGAGCCGAGAATGGGTATATTTGGTGGCATGAGTTTGGACGTCGTCCCTGCCCTTGCCTCAATCAAATTCCTAGAGGATGTGCCCCGGCGCGCCTTAAAGGCGGCTGGCAAAGAGGCGCGTTGGTTCTCTGTACCGGCGGGATGGCCGCTCTTCCGCGCCGGCGAAATGTCGGATTCCATCTATTTCGTGCTCTCGGGCTCGTTCGGCGCGTTTAAAGCCATGCGCGATGGCCGCAGCGAGTTCCTCGGCCACATTCGCGCCGGAGAACCCGTCGGTGAGATGGCAATGTTCCAAGGCGGGGTCGACATTGATGGCGACGGCGCGCCCGACAATGTCCCGCACACCTCGTCGGTCTATGCGCTCCGCGACAGCGAGGTCCTGGAAATCTCCCGCAAGGGCTTCCAACGGATCAGCTCCGCCGAACCCGATATTTTGAACGCCATGATCCGCCTGATCCTATCGCGTTTGCAAGAAGGCAATAAACGCAATCGGCGCACGGCCCCGAAAGTCTTTACCCTGGTCGCCACCTCGCCCAGCATCGACCTGGAACTGCGCGCCCGTGCCCTCAAAAAATCGCTGACCCGAATTGGCGTCAAATCTCGTATCATTGATGAAGATGAAGGCGACGAAAAACCATCCGCCTTTTTCGATGATCTTGAAGCTGAAAACGATATTGTCATCCTCACCTCCACGATGGGCGACAATGCCTGGTACCGGCTCTCAATGCGCCAAGCCGACCGGATCTGGGTCGTCGCCCGCGCTGATGCCAAACCCTCTTACCCGCTCTTCCCGGAAGAAAACTCGCCAGCGCAATCCCTGAAACTGGTCGATGTCTTGCTGCTGCACCACGGCGATGATCGCAATGCGTGCCGCCCGGCCGAATGGCTGAAAGCCGCCGGGGCCGCGCGCATCTTCCACTGGCAGGGCATTGACGGCACCTCTTGTGACCGCCTTGCCCGGACAATTGCAGGTCGTAGCGTTGGCGTGGTCTTCTCTGGCGGCGGCGCGCGCGCCTATGCCCATATTGGCGTGGTCAAAGCGATTCGCGAGCTTGGCATTCCCATCGATTTTGCCGGCGGAGCGTCCATGGGCGCGGTCGTTGCTGGCTGCGTCGCGATGGGCTGGGATGACGAAGAAATCGACCAGCGCATCCGCAAGGCTTTCGTCGAGTCCAACCCGCTTGGCGACTGGAACATTCCCGTGGTTGGCATGGTGAAAGGCCACCGCGTCGACCATCGTTTGAAAGAGCATTTTGGCGAAGCCGAGATTGGCGACCTCGAGCTGCCCTTCTTTGCGGTGTCCACCAATCTGACAGACGGTGCCTATCGTGTGCATCGCCATGGCCTGCTCCGCAACGCCTTGCGCGCAACCATCGCCTTGCCAGGGATCCTGCCGCCGGTGATCGAAGATGGCGAAGTTCTCGTCGATGGCGCGGTGCTCAACAATTTCCCGACAGATGTCATGCGCGAGCTGCAGCGCGGCTTCGTGGTCGGTTGCGACGTTGCTCGCGCGCCGCAGGGTCTCGACGCGAGCGAATTCGTGAACCCGCCAAGCTTTTTCGGCTGGGTCGCCAAGCACGGTCTTTCAAGTGCCCCACCCATTGCGGGCTTGCTGATGCGCTCAGCGACCGTCAGCGTGAACCCGACCTCAGGGCGGGAACTGGTCGACGTGCTGGTCCTGCCAGAATTGCAAGATATCGAGCTGCGCGATTGGAAAGCCTATGACGAGGCCGTCGAGGCAGGCTATCTCGCTGCGCAGAACGCACTGAAGCAGACCGACCTCGTTACAGAAACCCAAGCTGCGTAAGGCGCAGGCTCAGAGCTGCGCTTCCTCAAGCAGCGTCTCAAGCTCCAGCGCTCGTTTAGCCGTTTCGTCTAGGCGGCAATTGGCTCCGGTGATCCGGCCCATGGATCCGCCGCGAAACTTGTCATACTCGAACCCACACTTTGCATCGCGCCAATCTCGCCATTGCGCTTGCGCGTTTTCCAGGCGCGGAGCGAGCGCCCAAATCGGATCTTCAAACGCATCTTGCGCCGCATAGACCTCAAGCAAGGCCTCGTAACGCTCGGCAAGCCGTACCTCCCAGACGTCCGCTTCTGACGACATGCAGCCCAACATGTCGACGGTGGAAAACGCCGTGAAGGCACAAATATTCGCATAGGTCCCGATACAGCTATCTTGCGTCACCTCGCCGGTTTCCGCACGCGCAAGGCAGTCCTCCACCAAGGCTTTCGGCGTATCAATGTCAGCCAAACGCGACGGGGCGTCTTGGGCAAGCGCATGGTTGGCGGAGACGGCGGTCAGGCAAAGCGAACATGCGCTCTGCATCAGTCTTTTGATCTGACGAGAAAACATGTTCACCTGCGTACCGAAATTTCGGAACGCCGCCAATGCCCAAACTTGTTTACTGGGTAATCAAGAGCTGGGTGTTGATCTCCGGTCTTTGGATACTGTATTCCACAATTTTTGAGAGCAAAATCAGCGTGGTTGCGGTCATCGTATCCTCGTGGCAATCGTCTGTATTGCTATCGTGTTTTTCAGGCAACCCGGCTCGATAAACAGTGCCTTTATATTCAACCTCCGCAATGAACGACGATGCGCATTTGTCGAAGAGATTGCCGGGCGAGTCTTTCGCACTATGAATTCGAAACATCGACGTATTCCGCTTGCAATCTGAGTCCGTTTCCAACAGTCCGCAGAACCGCTCTTCCGTTTCGAATTTGCTATCCAGATTAGATCCCTTTTTCGTGTTTCCGTCCTCATCGAATCCTGGCCTCAAAGACCGGCCTAGCAAATAGACTGCGTTATCGAACGTGCTAAATTTCGGTTGAATGATCGCTGGCTTTTTGTCAGCTCCGACGGCCAGAAAGTATGGTTGAGCAACACCATCCGCAAAGTCTGACAGATCTTTTGAACACTTAAACACATTCACCGAGCGATAAACTGGCTCGGTTTCAGGATTGGCTTCAGTGTCACTGTCTGGGTTGGCCTTCGTGTCTTCTGATTCATCGTCTTTTGACTTCGATACGGGCTTTGTCATCTCCTTTCTTTTGTAGTCCGTGCTCGTGACAACCCCGGACTCTTCAATTGCAGAGCAGAAAATAGTTTTA
>JBCBDI010000119.1:0-7835 GCA_038529885.1 Pseudomonadota bacterium | reverse complement strand
CAAATAAGTTTATTGCTCCGCGCTCCTGAAACCGGGTTTTCGCGGGATCTTGAGGATATTGATGTCCGAGAGAGTGCGCCGTCGCAGATTGAGACAGGGCAGGAACCGATTCTCGTTTTAAGCGTCTCAGACCTCGGCAGAGTGCGTTCAGCATGGGGGCGCCGTGAGTATCTGCATGGGGTCACGGTGGGGACGATCCTTGACCAAATTCTTCCAAGAGATGCGCAGACCATACCCTTGGAGGGCGAAACGTCAGCGCTCTCGGTCACGCGATATCCATCTGCGTCCGGAGAGTGGGTCGTTCTTGTCCCAGTGTCCCAGGCAAACCCATCATCAGGTGATGACGTCATCGAGCGCACGAATTTTTTCGCTGGTCTTGGGCATGATCTCAAAAGCCCGCTCAATGCCGTGATTGGATTTGCTGACATTATGGATGCCGAAATTCGTGGGCCGATGCCGGAGGCGTATCGCGACTATCCAAGCCTTATTCGTGAAAGCGGCGAAACCTTGCTGCGCTTGGTTGAGGACATTCTTGGCTATGCGAAATCAGAAGCTGGCACCTATGAGCTCGATCTCGCGCCGATGGATATTGCCGCGAGCGGCGAAAGCGTAATGCGGCAATCGCAAGCGATGGCGGAAAAAGCCGGTGTCAGTCTAAGGATGAGCAGCGACCGCGAAGTGCTAGCGCTTTCTGATGCCGGAGCGGTGCGCCGGATCTGGGACAATCTGGTGTCGAACGCGATCAAATATTCAGCCAGCGGTGATACGGTGACGCTATCGGCCAAACAACGCGACGGCTTTGCGATGCTTCAGGTCAGCGATACCGGCGCAGGAATGGATGCCGACGATCTTGCTCGGATTGCCAAACCCTTTGCGCAGGGGCGCAATGCAAAAGGACGCGCGGGGACGGGCCTCGGCTTAGCGCTGGTCCACAGCTTGGTGGAGCTGCATGGCGGGCAGGTGAAAATTGAAACGGCTTTGGGGCAAGGTACCACTGTGACCGTGCGGCTGCCGGCTGCGAGCGAAGATCAAAAGCGAGCGGCTGAATAAAGGCCTAGCCTCGACGCTGCTCAGCGCGCAGCTCTATGCTGATCGCAACCCCGGCGGATATGAACAAAGCGCCCAATCCAATGAAAAAGCTTTGCGGCAGAGCTTCCATGGCGTTCGGCGTTTCTGCCAGATGAACCACAACCGCGTCTCCGGCTTCACGCCCGCGCAAGATAATCTCTTCAGTAAACGTCAGAATGCGCATCATGACTGTATTGGGCTCGATCAACTATGGTAAAGCAGGGATTAATGAGAATCGAAAATGCAATCTGTATGCCTAAACGTTTGAGTTGCCATGTTTGACGAGCGATTGCCGACAAAAGTCTGGGTCGATGCCTTGGTGCGCCGGGCCCAAGTCGAGGGGGCGTCGGCCTTTATTCTCCAGCGCGGAGAAGCATCGCGCGGCGATGTCATCATCAAAGTCGCTGATCTGTCTGGCGGCGCGCGCGCCTATGTTCCGCGGACCAGTATGGAAGGCACACGGGTTTTCGTTGACCTTGCCGCCCAAGGCATTGGGCCAGATGAGCCCGATGTCGATGCTTATGTCAGCCGCGCCAGAGACCGCGACCGCGATCTATGGGTGGTCGAAATCGAAGATCGAGACGGGCGGCACTTTCTGACAGAACCTATAGAATAAGTGCCATTAATCAGCGCTGTAACGGTTCATTAACACCAAATCACCGACATGGGGGTCAAAGCAGGGGACTGACCATGTTGTTTCTACTGAATGACAGGGTAATTGAAATCGATACGCCGGAGGCTCGGCTTATGGGGCGCTGGCGTGAAATCGGCTGTGGTGACCCACGCCAGCTGCGGGCTCATGAGGCCGTCGACTTTGTGAAGACCAAAGTTCAAGCGCTACCGACGCCACTGCCCAATGATCAAGATGAACTTCTTAAAGACCTCGCCGCCCTGATTGTCGCCAAGACCGGTGCGAACAGTTTGATCCTCAAGCCGACCGCGTCCGGAGACGTCGAGCCTTGGCTGAAAGATGTGCCATCGCTGGTGCTTGAAACCTATTTACGCGGCGCAGCAAACGATCAGGACAAGCGGGCTCGCGCCTGATCTCTGCACGAACGCAGCTCTTTCAATTGAAGCGGTTCAGGATTTCGGCTAACCGCTCGGCTTGATCTTAACCGAGACGACAAAATGTCCCTGACCGAAGAAGCCGGCCGCCGCCGCACCTTTGCGATTATTTCTCACCCCGATGCGGGTAAGACGACGCTAACCGAGAACTTGCTCTTGGCCGGCGGCGCGATCCGCATGGCGGGCGAGGTGGCCGCACGTGGAGAAAGACGGCGCACGACGTCTGACTGGATGAAGATTGAACGCGATCGCGGCATCTCAGTCAGCGCGTCGGTGATGACGTTTGAGTTTCGCGGCAATGTCTACAATCTCCTCGACACGCCCGGCCACGAAGACTTTTCCGAAGACACCTATCGCACGCTGACGGCGGCTGATTGTGCCATCATGGTGCTGGACGCTGCGAAGGGGATTGAGCCACAGACATTGAAACTGTTTGAGGTTTGTCGCCTGCGTGACATTCCGATTGTGACCTTCATCAACAAGCTGGACCGCGAGGCGCTCGACCCGCTCGAGCTATTGGACCAAATCCAAGACCAGCTCCAACTCGACTGCGCGCCGCTTTATTGGCCCGCCGCATCTGGCCAGCGCTTTGGCGGTATGGTCGATCTGCGCACCGGCGATTTCCTCCACTATTCGAAAAAGACCGCTGACGAAGGTCTCACCCCGGGCGAGTCGCCGCGCGTCGATCTGGAAGCGGTGCGAGACGAAGTCGACCCAAGCGCGCTCGAAGAGTTGGAAGAGGGCAGCGAGATGGCGCGTGAAATGCTGCCAGAGATCGACAAACAAGCCTTCTTGGAAGGGCATATGACCCCTGTCGTATTTGGCACCGCGCTTCGCCATTTCGGCGTCGGTGAGCTCTTGGGTGTCCTGGAAGAGTTTGCGCCAGCACCGCGCCCGCAAAGCTGCCACCGCAAGGATGAGCCGCTTATGCTCAACCGCGATGATAAAGGTGTGGCGGGTTTTGTGTTTAAGATCCAAGCAAACATGGACCCGAACCACCGGGACCGCGTCGCCTTCTTGCGCCTCTGTTCGGGTGAGTTCAAACGCGGCATGCGTCTGAAAACCAATGAGGGCAAACAGATCAACATCCACAATCCGATGATGTTCTTGGCGCAAGATCGCGAGATCGCTGAGACCGCTTATGCGGGTGATGTCATCGGGGTGCCGAACCATGGCCAGTTGCGGGTGGGCGATAGCCTCTCCGAAGGCGGCGACGTTAAGTTTGCAGGTATTCCAAACTTCGCGCCTGAAATTTTGCGCCGCGCGCGCACGACCGACCCGATGAAAGCCAAGCATTTGCGCAAAGCGCTTGAGAGCTTGGCCGAAGAGGGCGTCACCCAATTGTTCAAGCCGAGCATTGGCTCTGACATGATTGTCGGCGCGGTTGGCGCGCTCCAGATTGAAGTCATGGCCGAGCGCATGGTCAATGAATATGGCCTCGATGTCGTGTTCGAGGTTGCGCCCTATAATGTTGCGCGGTGGATCCATTGCGAGGATGACGGCTTGCTCCGAGCTTTCCTCGACAAAAACAAGTCGGCCTCAGGCACCGATTTGGATGACGCGCCGGTCTATCTGGCGAAAAACGCTTGGGATGTCGGCTACGCGCAGGAAAAGAACCCAGACATTCGTTTTACTGCCACAAAGGAGCGGTCTAACTAGCGACTCGAATCGTAACCGGCTGAGTCGATAGGTGAGCACGTGCCTGAAAATCAATTTCTGTCAGAATGGCTGAATGAAAATCTCCCAGAATGGGCCTTAGACGGTCTGCAATATATCGCTGAGATTTGGGATGAGGGGGCCTATGGGTTCACCTATGGCCAGATCATTATCATTGTCGGCATCCTTCTTTTCTCGCTGATCATTCGCGGTCTGTTTTCGCGCATTGTTGTCCGCGGGATTGCCCGCGCCGCGGCGGGCACCGAGACTAAGTTTGACGACGCTCTGGTCAAAGCGATTGCGACGCCGCTCAAAATCGTGCCCGTCATTATCGGGGTCTATTTCGCTTTGATGTATGCCCGGGTCGATGGCGAGACGGCGCTCTTTGCCGACAAAGTCTTACAATCGGTCATTACGCTCGCGGTCTTCTGGACTCTGTCGCGGGCGGTCAACGCATTTGAGTTCATCTTTACTGGCCTCCGCGACACGCTCTCCACGGCTGTGGTCGATTGGTTGGTCAAGCTCTTACAGATCATCTTGATCATTCTCGGCTTTGGCGCGGTGGCGCAAATCTGGGGCATTGCGATCGCGCCTCTGATTGCAGGCCTTGGCGTCTTCGGGATCGCGGTGGGCCTCGGTGCGCAGGATCTGTTCAAGAACTTGATCGCAGGCATTCTGATTATGTCTGAGAAGCGCTTCAATCCGGGTGAGTGGATCAAAGTGGATGGTGTGGTCGAAGGTACGGTTGAGAAGATCAATTTCCGCTCGACCCTGATCCGCCGCTTTGACAAGAGCCCGGTCTATGTTCCGAATTCCGCGCTTTCGGACAGCCCGCTGACCAATTTCTCACGCATGAGCCATCGCCGGATCAAGTGGGTGATCGGGGTCGAGTATCGGACCACGGTTGAGCAACTGAAATATATCAGAGACGAGATTGAGGCCTGGTTGTGGAATGATGATCGCTTCGCCAAACCGCCAGAGGCCGCGCTGTTCGTGCGGGTCGACCGGTTCAATGACAGTTCCATCGATTTCCTGATCTATTGCTTCACCCATTCGACCAATTGGGGCGAGTGGTTGAAGCTGAAAGAAGAGCTGGCGGTGGCTTGCTATGAGATTGTCGAGCGCGCTGGAACCGGCTTCGCCTTCCCAAGCCGGACGCTGTATATGCAGCAGCAGGATGCCCCGGAAATCGTGCCGCCACCCATGCTCAGCGAAGGCGTGGCGCGCGCGAAAGCAGAGCGTTCGGAGCTTGAGGCGTCGACCACGCAAATCGATGATGATGACGGCTAGGGCGTTCAAAGCCTGTTCAGTTAACCCTTCCCCTAATGGGCGGGTAAGCCTACAAAGTCTTTGGAGCGGAGTTCAGGGATGTTTAGATTTATCTCGTTTTTGCTGATTATGGCCGGTCTCGCGGCCCTGTCCTATGGCGGGTATCAGTACTATCAGTCAGAGTTGGCAGCGCCGAAAACAGCCGCCGCGCCTCCAGGCAGCGTTGGCTTTGATGGCAGCCCGTCCCAGCCCGTTATCTCTCGCAGTTCCAACACCAGAGACCTGGCTGCCGAGATGGAAGCGATGGTCGATGACGAATTCTTCGGTGCCGAATCCGCCGACCTCGACATTATGAATTCATTGCGCACGGTTCCGATTGCGCATGAAACACCGAAGTCTGCTGTTTTCGGACGTCCGTTCACGGTGTCGGTGGCGGTTGATGCCACCGGCGATGACACGGCCGCAGACGCGCTGTCCGGCACGGGCAATATTGTTGAAGGCGAGGCGCAGATTTCCTCGTCTGTGCAAGCGTTCGTTTCCGGCCCGGCCTTTGATGTCGAAGCCATCACACCTTCGACGCAGCGCATATCTCCGCTGACCGAGAATGTCTGGCGCTGGAAAGTGACGCCGAACGCGGTTGGCAGTCAGGAGCTTGTGATTGAGCTGTTCGCGATCATGGAGGATGAGGCGCTGCCGCTGCGCACGTTCCGGGACTCGGTGAATGTCGAGGTCTCTCGGATCGGCCAGGTGATCGCGATCGCCAAGTCTGTGAGCCCGATCACTGTGGTCGCAGGCGGGATCGGATCTCTGCTTGCGGGCCTGTTTGGCTTTATCGGCTTTTTCCGCCGCTAATTTAAGCGTTTGAGACCAGGCGCCTGTCCGCGACAGACAGGGTCTAGGCAAGCCTTGATTTGTCTGAGACAAAACTAATTGCAATCATAACTTTTATCAGCTTCGGAGACCCTCCATGCGTTTGAATCGACTCCTTGCCGGACCCGCCATCGCCCTTTCGCTCGCGTTGGCCTCATGCGGGGGAGGCGGCGGAGAAGACGACACGCTGACGCTCCGACGCGGCATTTCTGCGAAAGTCGATACGCTCGACCCGCACCGCTCATCTGCGGCGTGGGAGAATATCGTCATCGGCGACATGTTCTTGGGGCTGACCCAGCACACCGCTGATGGGCAAGTGATCCCGGCCATGGCGGAGAGCTGGACGGTGAGCGATGATGGCTTGGTTTGGACCTTTACCCTGATCGACACGGTTTGGTCAGATGGCACACCGCTAACGGCCAATGATTTCGTGTTCGCGCTGCGCCGCATTCAGGACCCGGCCATTGCCTCGCAATATTCGTCGCTGCTTTACATCATCAAGAACGCGCAAGCTTTGAATGAAGCGCGTGTGGCGCCCGAAGAGCTCGGCGTACGGGCGATTGATGACAAGACGCTTGAGATTACACTGGAAGAGCCAGCGCCTTATTTCCTCGGGCTACTGACCCACTATACGACTTTCCCGGTGCCGCAGCACATTGTTGAGCAATATGGCGAAGCCTGGGTGCAGCCGGACAATATCGAGGTGAACGGGCCGTATAAGCTGGTCTATTGGGTGACGGGCGACCAGCTGGTCGTCGAAAAGAACCCGCTCTTTGTTGAGGCCGACACGCTTTGCTTTGAACGCGTCAGCTATTTCGAGCTGGAAGACCTCGCCGCCGTTGAGCGCCGGATCGAAGCGGGCGAACTTGATATCAATAATGACTTTGATGGCGGGCGTACCGAAGAGTTGGAGCGCCGCCTGCCGGGCTGGGTGCGCACCACGCCCGGTCTGCTGACCACATATTGGAGCTTCAATTCCAGCGAAGCGCCATTTGATGACATTCGGGTGCGCAAAGCGCTCGCCATGTCCTTGGATCGCGATTTCATGGTCGAGAGCGTGCTGACGCCCGGCAATATCCCGGCCTATGCATTCGTACCGCCGGGCATCGCCAATTATGAGACCGACCGGCCGGAGATTTATTGGAAAAATGTCAGCCGCGAAGAGCGTTTGGTGGAAGCGCGAACCCTGCTCGAAGAAGCGGGCTATGGCCCCGACAATCCGCTGCGCTTTGAATACAAGCACCGCTCCACTGGTGACAATCCGAAGGTCGCCCCTGTCGCGCAAGCCAATTGGAACGAGATTGCGCCATGGGTCGACGCTCAAATCCTGCGCCAAGATACCAAAGTGCTCTATGCCGATCTGCGGCAGTCAAATTTCGAAGTCTCCGATGGTGGCTGGCTCGCGGACTATAATGATCCGCTGAACTATCTGTACCTGCTCGATTCCGATACCGGGCAGCAAAATTACGGCAATTACGCAAACCCAGAATATGACGCGCTTCTCGAGGCAGCGAGCCAAGAGCGGGATTTGACCCGCCGGGCAGAGCTGTTCGCCGAGGCCGAAAAAATCATGCTGGAAGACTATCCAATCACGCCAATGTGGTTCCAGGTCACCAAAAATCTGGTTGATCCGAACCTAGACGGCTGGGCCGAAAACGCTGAGGATAATCACCGGTCACGCTGGCTCTGCCCCAAAGCTGAGCCAGAAGCGACCGAAGAAAGCGAGTAGAGGCCAAGCCGGGGAGGGTGGATGTCTGTCGAGCTTGAAACCGCAGGGGCTGCTTCCGTCGGCGGCCTGACCACACGCCAATCGGCGGACTTGTCCGGCCAGCCCTGTCGCAATTGCGGTGCCACGGTCACGGAGCGCTATTGCACGGTCTGTGGCCAGCTGGCGGCGAGTTTCCACC
>JBCBDI010000118.1:0-7886 GCA_038529885.1 Pseudomonadota bacterium | reverse complement strand
GGCACGCGCGTGAAGTGATAGAGATAAGTCGGCTCGCCCGCAGCGTGATTTGCAGACGCGAGATAGCGCATATGGACCCCAAACAGATCGTCGCCGAGCATATCGGTTTCGGCTTTTTGATACGTGTCTGGATCATCCAAACCATAAAGCTCGATCAGCTTCGCAGCATCTTCTGCGCCGTAGAGCTCGCTCATATAGGCCAGTCGATCCTCCAGCGTGTCCGGGAATTCTGGAACCAATACGGTCGGCTTTTGAATGCTGTCATAGAAGAGCGTTCCTTCGTCCGCATTATAGCCGGCAAGGATCGGCACATTGTGAATGCTGCCATCGCCAATCGCTTGGCCCATAAGTTTTGGGATGACGACGCCGTCGACCGTCGGGAGCGCATATCCTCCGAGATGCATTTTGTTTGGAATGTGCGCGATAATGTCGTCAGCGGAAACCGCGCGGAGGTCAGCCGCGCTCGCATCGGCGTCAACCAGACCATCGAAAAATTCAAGGCCAGCCTCATGCATGGTCAGCCGCCCCTCAATCGCGGTGGTGAGCCCGTTTGCATTGTAAGTAGATGCCCCGCTTTGCAGGATGGCTTTGTGGAACAAGCCTTCGCTTAGTAGCGTAGACATGATCTCCGTCACGGACTGGGCGCCAGCGCTTTCGCCAAAGATGGTGACATTGTTAGGATCGCCGCCAAAGACGTCAATATTGTCTTTGATCCAAGCCAAGGCCGCGACCTGATCGAGGAGGCCATAATTGCCGGAGACCCCGCGCGGATCATCTGCGCTTAGCGCCGGGTGCGCAATATAGCCGAACACGCCAAGACGGTAGTTGATCGTGACAAGAACGACCCCGTTTTCAACCAATTGATTGGCCTGATAGATGCTTTGCGAGCCTGCGCCGGACTGGTGGCTGCCGCCGTGAATCCAAACCATAACGGGCTGCAACTCAGTGCTGCCAACATTGGCGCTTCGGACATTCAAAAAGAGACAGTCTTCGCTTTCTGGCGGCGGCGGACCGCTTTCCAATGCGATTGTCGCCAAATGTCTTTGAACCGCGTTGAGGCCCATGCCGTTCAGGAGGTCATTCAAAAACTCACCTGCGCCCGCACGCATCTGAACGCATTCTGCGCCAAATTCGGTGCCGTCTCTGGTCCCATCCCAGGAGAGGGCAGGTTGAGGCGCGCGCCAGCGCAAATCTCCGGTCGGAGGCGCCGCGAAAGGGATGCCATTGATTTGAAGAATGTCGGCATTGTCAGCATCAATGCCCGCCTGAATGGAGCCTTGCGCGAGCTCGATCACGGGGCCGGGTTCCAGCGGCGGCACCGGGCGCGTGATCATCCACACAAGCCCCCCATAGGCCGCGGCGGCGAGCGCAACCAGCGCGCCGATAATGATCAGAAACCATTTCATTTTTGCTCTCCATGCAGCCAAAGCGGCCGCGTGACGATGAGATCTTGGCAGAGAAGACCGGCATCGCGGTGGCGGGACATCTCTTTATAGTTTGGATGGTTCAGCGTCGCGATAAAGGCCTGGCGGCTCGGGAATGTATTGACCAGAACGCCATCCCAATCTCCACCGCCGATAAAGTATCGCTCTGTGGTGGCCAGCAGGCTCGTGGTGCCGCCGACTTCAGCGGCGGCCGTCGTAAAGGCCTCAGAATAGCGGATATAGGCGGTCTCACCCGAGCAGTCTTCGCCAAATTCCGGGTCGCCTTCTTTATATGCTGCTTTCACCCGAAACTTGAGCAAATTGACCTGGCTCACGGGGCCGTCATGGGGGTCATCTCGAAGCGCGCGGAACTGGTCTGCCGTAGGTTGGAAGGCTGGCATTGAAGATCCTCCTGGAGTTTTCGTACCTATAGAGCGAGGCTGGCGCTGAACTGGCAACCCTCACGACGCGTTAGGGCGCAGCTCTGGATGCTTGGCGAAATAGCGCTCTAGATAGAATAAGCCGGCTGCGTGTAGCCCGTGTTGTTCCTCAAAGTCTTCATAGGCGAGAAATTGCGCATAGGGCATTTCTAAAACTTCGATCTCTTCGTTCGGGTCGAGCGATTGTTGCGCGGATGGTGTACAACCAAGGGCAAGATAAAAGTGGATCTCATTGTCTTGAACGGCTGGGTTTGGATAGCAGGTGCCGAACAATCGCATGTCCCGCGCTTCATATCCGGTTTCTTCGAGCAGCTCGCGTCGACCAACCTGTTCCCAATCAGTTTCGCCAGGATCGGACACCCCTCCCGGCGGCGCTGTTAGAATGATCTGCGCCGCGTGTCGGTATTCTCGCACGAGGACGATATTGCCATCATCTGTGATTGGATAAACCGTCACCCAAGGTCTTTGCTCAACGACATGATAGGTGGGCACGATATGGCCATCCTCGCGCATGCAACGGTCGGTTCGCAGGCCGAGATATTGGTCGCGAAACGTCTCTCGGCTGTCGAGGATTTTCCAGGGTTTGATCACGGCGCTTCGGCTTTCAAATGCCGGTCTAGAAAGTTCATGCGCGTGCGCATCAGATGCGTGCTTAGGGCCTGCCCCCGAATGCCGTGGCGCTGTCCAGGATAGGTCATCAGTTCGAATAAGAGGCCGCGGTCTTGCAGCTCGGCCATCAGGCGGGTGGTGTTGTCGAACGTGACATTGTCATCGGCCATGCCATGGATGAGCATCAGGTTCGGCAGGGCGGTTTCAAACTTATCCAAGTGATAGAAGACCGACGATGTTTCATAGCCGTCCGCATTGTCTTGCGGCGTGTCCATATAGCGCTCGGTATAGAACGTATCGTAGAGGCTCCAATCCGTGACGGGCGCACCGGCAACCGCCGCTGCGAACGTGCCTTCTGGGGCCTGAAGTATGGTCATCAGGGTCATATAGCCCCCATAGGACCAGCCCTGAATGCCGACCCGGTCGCCATCGACAAAAGGCTGGGATTTCAACCAATCGACGCCAAGCAAGAGATCGCGAACCTCCGGGATACCCATCTGGCGATAGATGACATCTTCAAACCGCTTTCCACGATTGGCCATGCCGCGATTGTCCAGCCGGAAGACCACGTAGCCTTGCCTTGAATAGTATTGATCCGAAAGACGTTCCCAATTGTGATTGACGGTCTGCGCGTGCGGTCCGCCATAGGTTTCAACCAAAGCCGGATACGTCTGGTTAGGATCAAAGTCCGGCGGGAGCTGGATCGAATAGTACAGTGTCTGGCCGTCTTCTGCGGTCAGGGTTCCGTATTCCGGGACCGTATGGTCGCCGAGATAAGGCGCATAAGGATGGCTTTCATCGAGCGCATTTTCTTCAATCCAGGTGATTAGCGTCCCATCAATTTCATAAAGGCCTGTCTGAGGCGGCTGGGTTGGGCTAGAGCTGGTCGCGACAAAGCTGTTTCCAAGCGGCGACATCACGACAGACCAGGACTTTCCAGGCTCTGTGATGCGTTCCGGCTCTCCGCCGGTTCTGGCCACTTTGTAGAGGTGGCGTTCGAGAGGCGTGTCTTTGAAGCCGGTAAAGTAGATCGCGCCTTTCGAGCCAAGGGCGACTTCAAGCGCCGCGACCGGCCATTCACCGCTCGTAATTTGGGTTGTGGTCGTCGTCAGATCTTTTTCGATTTTCACATCATAGAGATGGCGAAACCCGCTCTCTTCGGAGGATATGAGATGCAAGTTCTCATTGGCTCGGAAGTCATGGCTCAGATTGATCCAGGCCGGCGAGGTTTCCTCAAACAAAACCATTGCATTCTCTAGATCCGCCAGGGCCTCTGACAGGCCAAATATCTGGTAGTTCAGCGTGCGTTGGTCGCGGTCGACGGACTGCACCACCAGGCCTCCGGAGACGGTATTCACGCGCGCCAAATACTGATCCGTGCCCGGTCCCCAGTCTGGATTTCGCCAGCCAATTTCACGAATTTCCCCGGTCTGCATGTCGCGTACAAACAGGTCGACAATGGCATTGGGCGTCCCGGCGCGAGGATAGCGCTGTTCAATCACGGTGACATCTTCGGCAGCAATGTCGAAACGCGGGATAATGTCGACCGGACTTTCATCGACTTTGGCGAAGATGACAAAGCGTTCGTCTGAGCTCCACCAATAGCCAGTATATCGGCTCATTTCCTCTTGCGCGACGAATTCAGCAACGCCGTAAGAAATAGCATTCTCCGGATCTGCGAGCGGTGTCAGACGGGTCTCCGCGCCGCTCTCAAGATCAATCGCATAGACCGCGCCATCGCGAATGAAACTGACATGGTTGCCAGCGGGCGAGACTTTGGCATCGTATTCAAACGCGTCCGTATCAGTCAGCTGGCGAACTTGCGGGCCGCTATCTGTGAGCGTGACGAGGTGTAGATCGCCGCCAAGCGGGACCAAGATCGTGTTTGCTGTGCCCCAATCGTACGACACAATGCCTTTGCGACCAGCAATCCGCTTGCGCTCTCGAAGGGCTTTTTCTTCCTCTGAAAGCTCAACCTCTTCGGGCTCCAAAAGCTTTGAATCCACCAACAGACTTTGTTCGCCGGTTTCGACGGAGAACTGCCAAAGGTCATAGCGACTGGCATCATCGTCGCGCGCTTTCAGGAAGGTCACCCGGGATCCATCGGGGCTGTATTTTACCCCGTTTGGGGTCGGCCCTGAGAGGCTGGGGCTTTCATAAAGACGTTCGAGCGTCAGCGGTTTTTGGTCGACCATGGAGCTTGTATTCGGAGCAGAAGTTTGAGCGAGGATGGCGGCGCAAGCGCTGAGGCTCAGCGCGGCCATTGGAAGGAAAAGTCTCTTCAACATTTCCAAAAAGGCTAACCTGCTCCTGGCGTCTTGTCAGCCCTGGCGTTGGCGCGGGCTAAATCTCCTCGCCATCATCAAGCAGGCTTTCGAGAAGTTTTTGGATTTCCGCATTTGAATCGCCGCCACCAAAACTCATCGCGCCAGATGAAAACGTGGTGCCGTAGGTCTTTACCAGGGTCACCGTCTGGGCAAGGCCGGAGACAAAATCATCCTGTGTCAGGCTGGTGAGGCGATGCATATAGGTGGACCAAAGGATGCCTTGAGCAATCGCGTAACGCGCATCAAGCGCGGTATCGAAATTCGCCTGCATGACCCGCTGCAGAGCGCGGCTCGAGAGCGCATCACTCGGGATGACCTGCGCGAATAAGCGCATTCGATCCGCATTCACATCGAAGACGAGGGTGACTGTGACCTCGTCAATGGTGAAGGTCGCGCCATTTGCCGTGATTTGAGCTTCCTCATCAATCGTGGTCACGATCCCCAAGAGTTGCGCGGCGGCGGTCACCGTGGCGGGGACTTCAGTGTCTTTTGAGGGAGTATTCGGCTCTGAAGATTCGGTTGGGTCGTCTGTCGTACCTTGGGCGAAAGACGTTGACGCCGGCAGCGCCCAGAGCAGGGCCGCAACCATGGCGCGAGAGAGTGTTCGAAGCCGAATATCCATCATTTCACGTCCTTCATGTCGTCCCGAACCATAAGAAACCGAACGCGCTGCCGACAATGTGCATTCACCCCACATGCGATCATAAAACCGTGAGAATGATGATTAAACGAATTGATAATTATTCAGGAATGCGATAGAGTCTTCTCAGTTGGGAGACGTAAAATGTTGAAATGGTCTTTGCGCATTGTCGGCGCTCTGGTTCTGGTATTCGCAATTCTATTCTGGTGGCTCCTGCTGAGTGGTTCCAATGCGCCCAAGTCGGCCCCTGGGGTGTTCGATCTTCAAGATTGGCGCTCGAAAGCGGCGGCAGCGCCCGACGCAATGCCGACGGAGATTCGCTATCTCGAAGTCGGACGCGATCTCGCACCCCCCTTCGCAGCGCAAGCCGGCCGTTTTGGGGCGCCGCTCGCAATGACTTATGGTGCGGTGGAAATCGTCTATCCTAACCGCACCCTTGTGATTGGCGGTGCGATCGACCGGCCCATTGCGGAAAGCATGAAGCAATCCGAAGAGGCCTGGCGGTTCAGCGATGATGCCTATGCGGCCCTCACCGACGCGATGCTGTCGGCAGACCAAGTGTTGATGACGCATGAGCATCTCGACCACATTATCGCGATTGCGCGCCATCCGGCACCGACAGAGCTTGCCCCAAAACTCGTGCTCAACGCACCGCAAGTTTCGGCTCTTCCCATGTTCGCGATCGGCGAACTCGCCCCCGCGCTCGCCAACCTGTCGCCGGTTTTGTCGGGTGAGGTTGAAACCATCGCCCCCGGGGTCGTTATCGTTCCCGCCGCGGGCCATACGCCTGGAAGTCAAAACGTCTTCATCACCCTCCAGAATGGCGAAGAAATCCTGCTGATCGGAGATATCGTTTGGAACATGGGCGCGATCGAGGCCCTGACCACACGGCCTGTCCTGACGCAGTATGTCGTTTTCCGACCGAATTATGAGGATCGCAACGCGGTTAAGCAGCAGGTCCGGGCCCTATACGATATGATGGCGGCCAATCGTGACCTCATCGTGCTGCCCGCGCATGACCGGGACTGGTTGCTCGAGGCGGCACAAAAGGATGGCATCTCTTTCCAGGCTGTGAATTGATCAGGCCAATGCGCGCTCTGCCCAGAAAGAGGCGCTCGTCCCCGCTAACAAGGCCACTATAAAGTCGGTCAAGGTTACGATAAATGCCAGCAAGAATGATCGTCCGATCAAGCCGGCGATCGAATAGTGGCTTCGCATACCGCGCGCATAGGTCAGCGTATAGGCGAGAAACCCAAGGCCCATACCGATCGTCGAATACAGCCAAAAGAAGCTTGGATCGATGAAGGGCATGAACATCAAGGATGCCACCGAGATCGCGATGCCGACCGAGGCAATGCCAAAATAGAGCCGAATGCGCGACACCCATGGTGTGCCCTTTCCCCACAAAAAGACGATGGATCCGACCACGCTGTGCACCAGCATATAGATGAACGGAAAGAATATATTGTAGCCAGCGAACATCGCATCGATCAGCTCGCCGAGGTCTCCAGAATTTGGATCACTCGCATAGATTTCGCTGAATTGATTATACAAGGTTTGGTATAGAACCCCGTCCTCGGCGGTCCAAAAAAAGCTCAAAAGGCTGAACACGGTGAGAATGGAAAAGGCCAATCGCATCGTCGGCGTGTATTGGCTCTGCCAATCATAGACGCGGGCGCTTTCGAACACGGCTTTGGGACGCGCGAACAGGTGTCCAATTGTTTTCGCGCCGCGAATGTTGAGACCAAAAAGGTCCGCCACCAGCGAATCGAAATCGGGTTTGTCGCTCGTTCTGTCGGATTGTGATTCTGGATGCACCTTGGTCCTATGCCCCTTTAGCTCTTGCACTATTCTAGCGCGCAAGTAACACACGGCAAAATCTAATTATTCGGAGCAAACCGCATGGCCGGACCGCAATATGTTTATCACATGCAGGGCGTCTCAAAGACTTATCCCGGTGGCAAACAAGTGTTTGAGAACATTCACCTCTCATTCTTGCCGGATGCCAAAATTGGTGTGGTAGGCGTCAACGGTGCGGGTAAATCGACGCTTTTGAAAATCATGGCTGGCGTCGAGACCGAGTTTAATGGCGAAGCCTGGGCGGCTGATGGCATTAAGGTTGGCTATCTCCCGCAAGAGCCGCAACTCAATTCGGATCTCACCGTGTTTGAAAATGTCGCCGCTGAGTGCCCCGAAAAGCAATTGCTCGATAAGTTCAATGCGATCTCGATGAAGCTCGCTGAGGACTATACTGACGAGCTGATGGAAGAGATGACGGCGCTGCAAGAGCAAGTTGATGCCGCCGATGCTTGGGACATCGACTCCAAGATCGAAATGGCGATGGAGGCTCTACGCTGTCCGCCAGATACCGCTGATGTCACCTCGCTTTCTGGGGGCGAAATCCGCCGCGTTGCGATCTGTCGCCTGCTGCTCTCGCGGCCCGATA
>JBCBDI010000117.1:0-7900 GCA_038529885.1 Pseudomonadota bacterium | reverse complement strand
CGGCAATAAAGACGGCATCCGCGTCAGCGATCGCTTCTTTGGCGTCGGTCGTAAAGAAAAGGCGCTCTTCTTTGACGTTTTTTTCCACCAATGTATCCAGGCCTGGCTCGTAGATCGGCATGATGTTTTGGTGCAAGCGTTCAATCTTGCTGGCATCCTTGTCGACGCAGGTCACGACATGGCCGAAATCTGCGAAACAGGCTCCACTTACCAGGCCTACATAGCCTGTTCCAATCATCGCGACTCGCATGGGAATACCTCTCTTCTACGCGCGCCCCTGAAGCTGAGCGGACTGGTGCAATCTTTGATTGGCTGGGTCAAGGCTCAGGGGGCAGAATGGACTAAAGTTGAAAGACTTTTTTGGGTTGAAACCGGCCCGCGCGCACTTCGCCCAAAGCAACTGCTTTTCCGTCGCTCATGGTTAGGGCTAAGCGATCTGGATCGTCTGAATTCGCTTCGGATCGCCAGCGCTCGACCAGATGCGGCATCAGGACGATCTCACGGCCTTGCTTCAGCGCAGCAGCCTCCGGTGCCTCGATTTCAAGCTGTGGAATATCATCGATGACCGTTTCGAGCGGGCGCAACTGGTTCATCAGCGCGTCTTTGTCTTCGGCGAGTTTTTCCAAGTCTGAAAGCCCGACGGCGTTCGTTTCATCAAGCGCGCCAACACGGGTTCGTCGCAGCTGGCTGACATGGCCCTCTGTGCCTAGTTCATGCGCGATGTCGCGGGCGAGCGCGCGAATATAAAACCCTTTGCCCGAAACCACGCGAAAGACCGCGTGATCCGCGTCAGGGACATTCACAAGTTTGGCTTCATAGACCGTCACCTGGCGGGACGGGATTTCAAAACTTTCGCCGTCTCGCGCAAGGTCATAAGCCCGCTCACCGTCGATTTTGATGGCTGAATATTTGGGCGGCACCTGTTGAATATCGCCAATGAATTTGGGGAGCAGCGTCTCTATGTCGGATTCAGACGGGCGGACGTCAGAGCGCGCAGTCACCTCGCCTTCTTTGTCTTGGCTGGCGGTGGAGGTGCCCCATTCGATAGTGAACACATATTCCTTGTCGCAATCCATGGCCCATTGAGCGGTTTTGGTGGCCTCGCCGAATGCGATCGGGAGAATACCATCCGCCAATGGATCAAGCGTGCCACCATGCCCGGCTTTTTGGGCGTTGAATAGGCGTTTGAGCTTGCCAACGACTTGGGTCGATGAAATGTCGACAGGCTTGTCGACCGCGAGCCACCCATGCACCGGATCGCCCTTGCGCTTTCGCTGTCTGCCCATACGGGTCTCCATACGTGGCCGCTGCGGTTCGGACGCAGACGGGACGAAAAACTAGATCTTACTGACCGTGCTTAGTCTTTAAACGCGCTGAACACGTCATCGGCAGATGGCTCGGCCGCATCGCTTGATGGGGTCACCGGCTCGGTCAGATCGATGCTCTGCTCAACCGCATCTGCAGGGGCGAGGCCTGGACCGTCCTCTTGAGCGGCGCGTTCGGCATCCATTTTCTTACGGCGGCTGGAGGCTTTCGCGATCACTTCGTCGAGTTCGATTTGCGAACAGAGGCCGAGGGTCACCGGGTCGACCGGTTTGATGTTCTGGCTGTTCCAGTGGGTCTTATCGCGCACATTGGTGATCGTCGCTTTGGTCGTGCCGATCAGCTTAGAAATCTGTGGATCGGTGACCTCAGGGTGATTGCGGATGAACCAGGCAATCGCGTCCGGCTTGTCGCCTCGGCGTGCAACCGGTGTGTAGCGCGCGCCTTTGCGCTTCGGTTGCGGAATGTGGGCGATTTTGGATGGCGCTGTTTTGAGGCGATAGTCCGGGTCCTCTTCGCCCTTTTGGATCTCTTCACGGGTCAGTTCGCCGCCGGAGATGGGGTCCACGCCGCGCATATTTTCTGCCACATCGCCGTCGGCAATGCCTTTGACTTCAAGATGGTGCAGGCCGCAGAGATCAGCAATCTGATCAAAGGTCAGCGTGGTATTGTCGATCAACCAGACCGCGGTTGCCTTGGGCATCAAAATATCGGCCATGGAACAGTCCTTTAAACAAGAGGCCAGAAATGCAGCCGCCCGAGACGTCGGTCTCGGGCGGTCAGGATTCCAGCGTGAAATCATCTAACGCGCTGTATATAGCCGGAGCCGGATGGAATTGGAAGCCTAACTCTGCGGTCGCGCGAGCAGGATTTTGCCAATATGGCCGCCTTTTGTCATATGCGCCTGAGCCGCTTCAGCTTCTTCGAACGGATAGACTATGTCGATGACGGGTTTGATGTCGCCTAAGAGCACAGCTGGCCAGAAATCTGCGAGGATCGCATCGCGGATCCGCTGCTTGTCATCATTAGGCCGCGCGCGCAGCGTTGTGCCGGTGAGAACGAGGCGTTTCAGCATCAAAGGCATGAGATTGAGATCGACTTTGTGGCCTTGCATATAGGCGATATTGACGATGCGTCCGCCGACCTTCGCGACGGTGATATTCTTTTGAACATAGTCGCCGCCGACCATATCGAGAATGACATCCGCGCCGCCTTGCTCGCGCACCACGGCTTCGAAATCGTCCTCGCGATAATTGATCGCGAGGTCGGCCCCGAGGCTCTCAGCGTAAGAGCATTTCTCAGCGCTTCCGGCGGTGATCATGATTTTCGCGGCGCCGGCATGTTTGGCCATCTGGATCGCCATCGTGCCGATGCCGCTGGTGCCGCCATGGATGAGCAGGTTTTCGCCGGCTTTGAACTGGCAGCGATCAAAGATGTTCGCCCAGACGGTCATCATCACTTCCGGCAGAGCGCCAGCCTCTTCATAGGACATGCCCTCTGGGATCTTGAACAAGGACCCCTGGTCCACCGCTGCAAACTCAGCATAGCCGCCGCCCGCCATCAGGCCGCACACGCGGTCACCCACGGCCCAGCCTGATACCGCAGAGCCGATCTCGACAATCTCACCGGAGCATTCGAGCCCCATAATCTCTGAAGCGCCCGGCGGCGGCGGGTAAAGCCCCATGCGCTGGACGAGGTCGGCCCGGTTGAGCCCAGCTGTCATGACATTGACGATGACATCGCTGGGGCCGCAGCTTGGCTTCTCGACTTGCGCTATTTTCAGAGGCGCTTTGTCTTCCACGACCACAGCCCACATCATCTCGCCCATTTGACTCTCCTGTCATTTTTAGTCTTCCTCAGCACATAGACGTGCGGTCTCCAAGTGGGAAAGGGTAATCCATGTTTGAAGACGAACCGGAACCAGAGAAAAAAGTAGATCTCGAGCGCTTATCGGTCGAAGAATTGCGAGAACGGATTGTGTCATTGAAAGCGGAAATTACCGCTTGCGAGGCCGAGCTGGATCGGAAACAATCCCATAAATCTGCAGCTGATGCGCTTTTTGGCGGGGGCGATTAAGATCTTCTAAGGAAGCTGGCAGGTAAACTCGCCTTTAAGCTGAAAAAATTTTGGAAATCGCGATATAAATGGCTGAACAATCCAAAACTTCACCGTCAGATCTGACAGATGTCTCGTTTACGGAAGGCAAAGTCTTCGAGCGCGTGTTTACGGACGGAATGGCGCTGGTGGAGGAAACCGCGTCTTATTTGGATGGCCCAGGTCGCCAATTGTCCTCCGATCTTCCGCGTGAAGCGAGCCTCACCTATGCGGCTTGGAGCATGGAGCTGACCACGCGCCTGATGCAGGCAGCAAGCTGGCTGGTGATGCAAAAGGCTGTGCGCGACGGCGATATGCGCTCGCAAGACGCGATGCAGTCTAAATATCGGATTTCGCGCGAAGACCCGCCTTTAGATGCTAAAGCACAACGTGGCCGCGGCCTGCCGGATGTCTTTTTAGACCTCGTTGAGCGGTCTGAAGCGCTGTTCGAACGGATTTGTCGCCTGGATGCGGCGATCTATGGCGGCGGCGTCATGGAAAGCACCAGCCCTGTGGGCGATCAATTGGCGCAATTGCAGAAAGCGGCTGAAACCGGTGCGTTCGATCCGCTTCGCGTCTGGGGCAAGGCCCGCTAGCGGCGCAAGGCCACACGCATCATCGCCATTGGCGTTTCTTTGCCATCTTCATCGACAAAAGCCGGACGCACTTTCTGGCGCGATTTGGCGTGTTGGAAGGTGACTGGCGGCGCTGCGCCTTCGCTTTGCCACTCATCGCCCCATTGCGTGAGGCCCATGAGAATGGGGCGGAGCGCTTCTCCGGCCTCGGTCAGCACATATTCTGGCCGCGCCCGCTTACCGTCTTCTTTATAGGCTTGTTTTGCCATCACGCCGTTCTTGACGAGCTTGCTGAGGCGTCCGGATAGAACGGTGCGGGGAATGCCGAGTTCGTTCTGGAAATCATCAAATCTGCGCACCCCGAACAAGGACGAGCGCAAGATCAGCAGCGTCCAGCGATCGCCGACTGTCTCGATCGCTTTTGCGAGGTGGCAAATGTCTAAAGCGACGGGGGATTTTTTCGCGCGAGGGACCATGTGCCCCTGGTTGGCTGAGTTCGCGCTCTGAATCCAGCATAAATTTTACCCTGCGACCTTGGCTACGTTGCGCCCGGGGCTTGGCTCGGCTAGGGGAGGCGCCAGAACAGTCTTTATTGGATAGGAGGCCTCGATGGCTCGTAAGAAAATCGCCCTTATTGGATCGGGTATGATTGGTGGAACTTTGGCACATGTCGCAGCACGCGAAGAGCTTGGCGACGTGGTCTTGTTCGACATCGCGGAAGGCCTGCCACAAGGCAAAGCGCTGGATCTTGCGGAATCGACCCCGGTCTATGGCAGCTCTGTTGATCTGAAGGGCGCCAATGACTATGCCGATATTGCCGGTGCAGACGTTTGCATCGTAACCGCAGGCGTGCCGCGTAAGCCAGGCATGAGCCGCGACGACCTTCTCGGGATCAATCTGAAAGTCATGAAAGCGGTTGGCGAAGGCATTAAAGCGCATGCACCGAACGCCTTTGTCATCTGTATCACCAACCCGCTCGACGCCATGGTCTGGGCGCTCCAGCAATTCTCTGGCTTGCCGACCAATAAAGTCGTTGGCATGGCAGGCGTCCTCGACTCCAGCCGTTTTGCTTACTTCCTGTCTGAAGCGACGGGCGTTTCGGTTGCCGACATTCATGCTTGGACGCTCGCTGGACACGGAGACTCGATGGTGCCGATGGTTCGCCACTCTACCGTCGGCGGCTTGCCGCTGACCGAACTCGTCAAGCAAGGCTGGATGAGCCAAGAGAAACTGGACGCAATTGTCGACCGGACCCGTAAAGGCGGCGGTGAGATTGTTGCGCTCCTGAAAACCGGCTCTGCTTATTATGCGCCGGCTGAATCTGCGATCGCGATGGCCGCCTCTTACCTGAAAGACCAAAAGCGCGTCCTGCCGTCTGCCGCTTGGTGTGATGGCCAGTATGGCCTGAACGGTCTTTACGTTGGCGTGCCGACCCTGATCGGTGCCGATGGCGCTGAAAAAGTTATCGAATTCGACTTCAACGACACTGAGCGTGACATGTTCATGACCTCTGTCGATGCGGTGAAAGGCCTGGTCGAAGACTGTAAGAAGCTCGAGCCAGCACTCGCTTAAGGCGCGGCCTGATCGAACCAAAATGAGCGTCGTCGCGGCCCTGCGGCGGCGCTTTTTTGTCGGTCTCACACTTGCTTCACAGACGCGTGAGAGCTCTATTCAGCCCTATGGCAGCGCGATAAAGAGTTTGCCAAGCAAACAGTTTGGAGGACCGGTTTCATGGTTCGATCTTTTATTGCCGCATCGGCGCTCATTCTCTCTGGCGCGGCCGCTATGGCGGACGATCACGCGGATGGCACGACCAATATGATCTGCGTCGAAGCGGGGACGACAGCGCCTGAGTTCAGCGCGGTGAATTCTGCGGGCGAAAACGTCGATCTTGCAGCGATCTCTGGAGAAAACGGCGCTGTGGTGGTGTTTTCGCGATCGCTCGATTGGTGCCCCTTCTGCAAGGCTCAGGCGCTCGAGCTTGAAAGCGTGACCGCAGAGCTCGCTGAGGCTGGCTGGTCCATGAATATCATCACCTATGACAGCCCAGAGACTCTCGCCGACTTCGCAGGCGAGAATGAACTCAGCTATAACTTCCTCTCTGACACCGACTCCGCGATGATCGATGCCTTTGGTCTGCGTAATACCGAAGTCAATCCGGGCAGCCGCTTTGACGGCATTCCGCATCCGGCCATTGTTTACATCAAAGCCGATGGCGAAGTGGCAGGCGTTCAGAAAGAAGAGGGCTATCGCGACCGGCCCCCGACTGAAGGCATCCCGCAGCTGGTCATGCTGATCAATCAGGGCGCACCGGCCACTCAGTAATTATTCGTTTCCGGCATAACTGTATGCCGGATGCGAGCCATTCTCAATTGCGGGCAAAAGCGCCATATCCGTCCTGTTGCAAATGATGGAGGCATCTATGGCCCGCAATATTCTTCATATCGATGCGTCGGCGCGGACCGAAGGCTCGATCTCTCGTGCGCTCAGCCAAAGCCTGGTGGAGACGCTCTCATCTTCAGAAACCCAAATTGTTACGCGCGATATTGGACGCTCACCATTGCCTTTGCTGACCGAAGCTTGGGTCGGTGCGAACTTCACGCCTGACGAGGCGCGCACAGCCGAACAGCGCCAAACCTTGCAACTCTCCGATGAGCTGATTGCAGAGATTGAAGCGGCGGAAACGCTGGTGCTCGGCGTTCCGATCTATAATTTCGGGGTGCCAGCGGGCTTCAAGGCATGGATCGACCTGATCGCGCGGGCGCGGAAGACCTTTGCTTACACAGAAAACGGGCCGGTTGGCCTGCTGAAGGGCAAAAAGGCTTATGTCGTCATTGCCTCGGGTGGCACCCAATCGGGCTCTGAGATTGATTTCGCGACGCCCTACATACGCCACGTACTCGGCTTTGTTGGTATCGATGACGTCGAAATCATCGCCGCCGATCAATTGATGTCAGCCGGCGAAGACAAAGTCGCGGCGGCCAATGCGAAAATCGCGGCGCTTGCGGCATAAATCGGCGCAAAGCTCCAGTATTCCAAGCTGGACGCTTCCCTAAATCAAGCTAGGCTCTCTTCCGGTCTGTCGGGAGAGAGCCTTCATGTATTTGCGTGCGATATCGCCCTGCAGCCTTGGGCCTAAAAAGGCCGATAGGGCATGACCCCTGAAGCGGCCCTCCACGATACGGTCTCGTTCACAATGTCGCGTTTCGGTCTTTGCGTAACCGAGGAGACTTATGATCCCTGGGTGGTGACAGGCGGGGTTCTGATGGCACAGCAGGCGGCTGTCTTGGCGCTGCGGGCGGCAGGCGATGCCATTCCAGCGCAAGCGGGCGGGACGGAACTCCTGTTAAGAGCCGCCTCGAAGGATCGTCTTCCAGCGCCGTTCACGCTGCCCTTTGGCGCGGCAGCGCGGCAAAGTTTTGATCGCCTCATCGAGGTGCGAAACGCCTTCATGCACCCACGCGGCACATTATGGCATGTCAGCGCTGAAACGCTTTCGCGCGGGATGCCAGTGGCAGCAGGGGCGGTGCGGCATCTGATCCTGACCCAGCCCGTGCTTGCCGATCTGGTGCCGCCCGCCGTGCAGGATGATTTGCGCAAAAGCTTGCAAGCAATTGATGCGTTTTCTGAGTTTTTGGAAAATCCGCGCTAGCTGCGCGGCGGATGTAAAAAAGCCCGAACGAAATCGCTCGGGCTTTTCCAAAATCGGAAACCAAAAAAGCCTATTCAGCTTTTTCTTCTTCTTCCGCAGCCGCTTCTTCAGCAGGCGCCTCTTCTGCAGGGGCTTCTTCAACCGGTGCGGCGGCAGCTTCCTCAGCAGCGGCTTTGGCGGCTTCTTCTTTTTCGCGTTTCTCTTCGATGCGTTCTTTGGCTTTCTCGCCGGGCTCACCCTTCTTCGGGTTGTTGCC
>JBCBDI010000116.1:7583-7950 GCA_038529885.1 Pseudomonadota bacterium | reverse complement strand
ATAAGCATAAGCTGCCGATACACTAAGCCAATCGGTGAGATCATAGCGACCTGTAATCTCAACCCCTTTCGTTTCGACTTGGGCTTCATTCATGTAGCCGGTCGACGTGAATTGTATGAGGTTCTCAATGTCGGTGTTGAACACGGTAATGCTGGCATCGGCGCGGCCATCGCGTGAACGCCAATCAATCCCCGCATCAAAGGTTTCGGACGTCTCTGGTTGCAGGTCGGGATTTGGAGGAACAAAACCGCCGCCCGTAAGCTGGAAGATGGTCGGGGCTTTGAAGCCTTGCCCCCAGCTCGCTCTGAAGGTCAGCTGGTTGTTTGGATTATAGGCTGCTGCGACACGACCCGTTGTTTCGGTTCCA
>JBCBDI010000116.1:0-7573 GCA_038529885.1 Pseudomonadota bacterium | reverse complement strand
CAACCCGTTGACTCCGTCACGCTGACGGGCGGCCTTCGGATGGACGATCACAGCACGTTTGGAACCGAAACAACGGGTTGGAATTCATAGAGCGCAAACAGGCCATCAATTGTGGTTTCTTCGCCGCGAGCAACGGATTCATCCCGGTCCGCGCCAAAGGCCAGCGTGTTGCGGTCATTGATGTCGAGCGTGCCCTGATAACGAAAGATGGTACGCTCTCCCTCGGAACTAAATGTCGGCACGCCCAAATTGAAGTTTTCGCGGGTGATTTCCGAATAGCCAACGAGCAAGAGATTATCGAGCTGGCCGTTGAAAAGACTTCCGGTCAGGGAGACATTGCCGGAGAATTCTTCAGACTCACTGGTATCTAGCGTGTCGGTAAAACCCGGATTGAAACCATCAATGTCGGTATCAGCATCGGTCCAATTAAGATCGGCGGAAAGACGTGCGTCCTCGCCAATATTTACACCGCCCTTGGCTGACAATGATAGCGCTTCATAGCCATCCTCTTCGGTGTTGCCATCATTCTCATCGGCGCGCGAAATCCCATCTGTTGAGGTGCCGGAAATGGCCAAGCGGAAGTCGCCTTGCTCATTCCCGTTTTCGATTGAAGCACCGCCGCGAAGCGTATTGAACGAGCCATATTCGGCGAACGCGCTGCCGCCGAACCCGCCTTCTGGAGACTTGGTCGTGATCGATACCACGCCGCCAATCGCGTCCGTTCCCCACAGTGTCGACTGCGCGCCTTTGAGAACTTCGATACGCTCAATGTTTTCCGTATCAACACGCGCGAAGTTAAAGCCACCGCCGGGTGAACTCGGATCATTGACCGGGATGCCGTCAATCAACACCAAAGTCTGTTCGCTCGAGGCACCGCGAATGCGAACGGTTGCTTGACCGCCAAAAGCCCCGTTCTGATTGATAGTGACGCCGGGTGCCGCAGCAATGGCGTCTAGGGCGAAATCAACGCCGAGTTCGTCAATGTCATCAGCAGTGATAATGCTGACAGCAGAGCCGACTTCTGTCGCGGTTTGATTGAGCCGTGAGCCTTCAACTACGATTGTGTCCATGGTCGCGGTCTCATCGCCAGGCGATTGCGCGAGGCCCGGGAGGCCGATCAAGACGGAAGCAGCGCTCAAAAGCGCAGTTTTATACAACATGAGGATAACCCTCTCAGCGCCACGCCGCTCATCAAATGGCGCACTGAAAACGACATATTGGCCCCACAGAAACCTGCGCGAGCGGCCAAGCCATTGCTTTGTCGTTTCAAAGGAGAGGTTGAAAAACCTTCCCGACCGCTGAGACTCTTCCCGGCCTCCGGACGAACGACGCGATGGCAGGTCTCCTGGCTCGCCGATCGTCGCGTTTGGCCGCCTTCCCAAGGTGTCCCTCAGTGGCTTCGTTGGCCATCAGCTCCTGGCTGACAGTTGCGGGTACAGCGCCGGATTTGAACCGGCTTCCCTCTTAGCCGCCAATTATGGCAGCACCATCTGCGGCGCTAAATGCAATAGGCGGGTGCGCTTGTCAAATACCGCAACTGTTGCGGGAAGAGGCTAAAAATCGAGCCCGCGTTGGGCTTTGATTCCAGCCTTAAACGGGTGCTTCACCTCGCGCATTTCACTGACCAGGTCGGCATAGTCGCAAAGCTCTGGTTTGGCGTCTCGCCCAGTTAAGATGACGCTGGTTCTTTTATGCCGTGCTTTGAGGCCCTCTATAACGGCGTCCACGGAGAGGTAATCATAGCGCAAAGCGATGTTGATCTCGTCCAAGACGATGAGATCATAGTCGCCGCTTGCCATCATAGTCTTGGCTTTGTCGAAGGCAGCGACGGCTGCTTCAATGTCTTTATCTTTGTCCTGGGTGTCCCAAGTGAAGCCATCGCCCATTGTGTGCCAGTCGACGCTGCCGAGCTTATCGAAGAATTGGCGCTCGCCGGTGATCCATTTGCCTTTGATGAATTGCACCACGCCGACCGATTTGCCCCAGCCAAGCGCGCGGATGATGACGCCAAACGCCGATGAGGACTTACCTTTGCCATTTCCGGTATGGACCAGAATCAGGCCGCGATCTGGGTCCACCGCTTCGGATGTTTTGCGTTTTTGCTCGGCTTGGAGCTTTTGCATTTCGGCTTTGTGCGTGGCGGCATCGCTCATGCGGGGGCATCCTTATGCTGTGGAAAGCGGAGAAGCCCGCCATACTCTATCTGTGTCTGGAAATGGTGCGCGTCTGGCCCGTCGGCAAACACCGCGCGCACAATGCCCGCATGCGTGACCACCAGCGTGTCGGTTTGGCGAGTCGCCAATTCTGATAAAACTTCATCGGCGCGCGCTTTCAAAATCGCAACGCTTTCGCCGCCATGCGGACGGGCGTGCAGAAAATCCTCCGCCCAGGCGTCGAGTTCGGGACGCGGAATGTCATTCCAAGCGCGGCCTTCCCAGGTGCCAAAATCCATTTCTTGGAGGCGTATATCTGTGGCGACGGGAAGCGACATCGCCGCGCCGATAAAGTCGGCGAGCTTCCGGCAGCGTTGCGAGGGGCTGCTGATAATTTCGGATACTGAAGGCAGGTTTTGCAGCACCTGATGGGCCTCGGCTTCAAATGTCTCGGCCACGTCTAAGTCGAGTTGGCCATAGCAGGTTCCCGGGGCGACCGCGGGTTGGGTGTGCCGGAGCATCAAGATAGCCATGCGAGCCACCCCAAATAGAAACCGAGCTCACTGACCTGTTGGACGGCCCCTAATGTGTCGCCCGTATAGCCGCCCAGTTTGCGTTCGAACATGAGGCGCATTCCGATATGGCCGATCACCATCCCGGAGCTCGCCCAGAGCAAGGCTGCGGCGGGGGCAAACAACGCTGCGCCAGCAAGGGCCAATGCGCCGACGGTAAGCGCGGTGAGGGCTCCCGCCAGCGACAACCCGCTTGCGACGGGTTTAGCGGTGCCGTTCTCTCTCGCATATTGGCTGGTCAGAATGACAATCACACTTGAGAGGCGCGACAAGCCATGCGCCGCGACCAGGGCGATGATGATCTGTGCCGTCGGCAAACTGCTCAAGGTAGCGACTTTGATTGCGAGCACGGTCACCAAAGCGAGCGTGCCATAAGTTCCGAGCCGCGAGTCTTTCATGATGGTCAGCGCTTGCTCGCGCGTATGCCCGCCGCCCAGCCCGTCAAACGTATCGGCCAATCCGTCCTCGTGGAAGGCGCCAGTTACGAGCAAGCCTATGGTGGTGGATAGTAAAACGGCGAGGGGGATCGGGAACATGAAGAGCAGGCCCCAAAAACTGCCCGCGCAGATCCCGCCAACCAAGAGCCCCACGAGGGGGTAGTAGCGTGCAGCTGCATTGAGTCTTTCCGGCGTGTAGAGCTTGTCCGATGCAATCGGCAGGCGCGTCATGAACTGCACGGCGAGCAAGAAGATGGCGCCTTCATTCTTCATCCAGGGCCGCTCACGCCAGCCGATTCAAAACTTGCCATGTCTCGCAGCATGGCGGCTGCGGCACGAACGATGGGCCAGGCCAAAACGGCGCCTGTCCCTTCACCAAGGCGCAGGTCGAGGTCCAAGACCGGACGCGCATTGAGCGCCTCTAAGACCAAGCGGTGCCCGGCTTCTGCGGAACGATGTCCATAGATGAACGCGCCTTCGCAATCTGGCTGAAGGCGCAGCGCGCAAAGTGCGGCGGCGCTGGCGATAAAGCCGTCGACGATGATGATCCTCTGGGTCTGGCTTGCGCCGATCATAGCGCCGCACATCATGGCGATTTCGAAACCGCCATATTCTCGCATGGCCGTGGCGGCATCGAGCTGCGCGTCTGTTCGGTCAGAGGCTTTTTGGAGCAGCGCAGATTTTCGCGCCAAGCCTGCATCATCAAGACCGGTGCCACGACCCACCAGTGTCTCGATTGGCTGCCCGAGGATTTTTGCAGCGATCAGGCTCGCAGCAGAGGTGTTGCCAATGCCCATCTCGCCGAAACAAGCGACATCAGTTTCGATCGCGCGGCCAATCGCTTTGCCGGTCGATAGCGCCTCCTGTAGCTGAGCCTCTGTCATGGCAGAGCCCTCGATGGCATTTTGGGTGCCAGCAGCGATCCGCTTTTGGATCAGGCGAGGGTGCTCAATCACCGGTCCTGCGACCCCGGCATCAATGACCTGAACGTCTGCCCCGAGCGTTTTGGCAAACACATTCGCAGCTGCGCCTTCGGCTAAGAAATTGTGGACCATCTGCGCGGTGACGTCAGACGGAAAGGCCGACACGCCGGCGGCGGCCATGCCGTGATCAGCCGCGAAAATGCTGAGCGTGCAGGTCTCTGCGCGCGGGGTTAGCGTGTTTTGGATCTGCGCGATTTGCGCCGCGATCGACTCGACCTGTCCTAAAGCGCCAAGCGGCTTTGTCTTATTGTCGATTGCAGACTGAACGAGGTCAGCGAATGAGGACGGATCGGCCATGGGTCTTTCGAACATAACGCTACAGTGGGGCACGTCGATTGGGTAGCCAGCCGACGCGCATGCTGCTGCGCCCATATTCAATCTGAACCAGGACGTCTAGAGGAACCGCGGCGTCAGATTAAACCCGCCAGGCCTCAGGATGGCGTGCGAGCAATGTCTCGACCCAGGCGTCTAACTTGTTCGCTTCGACCAAGGCGACGATGCAGCCGCCAAAGCCGCCGCCTGTCAGCCGGGCGCCCGCTGCGCCGAGATTGAGCGCATCATTGACGAGTTCATCAATGACCGGCGTCGAGGCCTCAAAGTCCTGTGAATAAGAGCGGTGGCTTTCATTCATGAGGCGGGCAAAGGTCTCGAAATCATTGCTGCGCATCGCGTCGCTCGCTTCGACCGTGCGCTTGTGTTCGGTCAGAACGTGGCGTGTGCGTTTGAGGAGATTGGCGGGCAACGATGGCATCTGTGCGACTTGCGCTTGGTCGAGGCGGCACAGACGGGTCGTGCCGAGCGCGTCGGCGGCTTGCTGGCACTCTTCAAAGCGGGCTTTATAGCGTCCATCGGCGAGCTCACGGCGCACGCCGGAGTGAATGACGGCGAAGCCCCAATCTTCCGGAATATCGATCACATCGAAACTGAGATCACTGGTGTCGAGCGCCAAGGCCTTGCCATGATCGGCAAGCCCGACCGCCATCTGATCCATGATGCCACAGGGCATGCCGATATAGTCATTCTCGACCGCGCGCGCGTGTTTGGCGATCTCGACCGGCGTAGTTGAGACTTGCGCCGTGATCGAGGCAGCCCGCAGTATGGCCGTGATCAAAGCGGCTGAAGAGGATACGCCGGCACCGTCTGGAACATCGCTATCAATGTGTAGATCGACCCCGCCCTGCAGCCAGCCGAGCTCATCGGCTTTCCAGAGCGCGCCCATGGCATAGTCGGTCCAGTCGCCGCGCTTTTGATCGCCGACGGGGCGTTTGATCTTCTCATTGAAGCGGGTGGATTTGATCTCGACCTGCTCGGTTTCATTGGGGGCCAGCGCGACTTGAATCCGACGGCTGAGTGCTGCGGGAAGCACCGCGCCGCCATTATAGTCTGTGTGCTCACCAATCAGGTTCACCCGTCCTGGCGCCGACGCGGCAATAAGGGGATTGCGGCCGAAAGTCTTGGTGAAATCATCGATCGGGTTCATACCGCACCTCTCAGTTTCTCAGCGGCTTGATTGGGGAGGATGTCGACGGTGAAGACATCCGTGGATTGCTCGACAGAGGCGAGATATTTGACCCGGTCCGGCGCGCGCAAAAGCGGATAAAACTGCGCCGTGAATTGGAACAAGCCATCGCGGCCATAAGGGGCTGCATGAAGGCTCAGCATGCACGGCGTTTCGCGTCCAAAGAAAGCATCATAACGCCGGACGGTGTCGCCGAGCAGGTGGGCAAAGCCGTCTGCTTGTTCTTCATTAAAGGCCCAAGGGCCGGAGACGGGTTCGACGGCAGAGATCCAGACTTCATACGGGAAGCGCGCAAAGCGCGGCGCATAGGAGCAAAGCCCGCCCGCATCTACAATGCGATAGGCTGCGCCCCAATCTTTGACGTCAGCGGCGAGGTCATAGCCCTGTTTAAAAGCTTCGGCGGCGAAGGCTTGCGGGCGCGGGACAATCGGGAAGCCATAAATCTGGCCATGCGGATGATGCAGCGTCACGCCAACTTCGTCGCCGCGATTTTCAAACGGCAGCACGTACGCGCAGCCACTGTCAAACAGGGCCTGATAGCGATCAATCCACGCTTCGACCAAAAGCCGACGACGGTCTTGGCCGAGGGTGGCGAGTGAGCCATCTGCCTCAGGCGAATAGACGATCACTTCGCAGGCGCCTTTGGCGCTGTGCATCTTGAGGCCCGGCGTGTTCGGTTCGTGCGCGTCCGCGTGAAGGCTTGGGAACCGGTTCTTGAAGACGGCGAGTTCGAAGTCTTCGAACGGAATTTCTGTGAGCGGTGCACCGGGCTTGCTGGCGGCGAGTGGGTTCTCTGCGGCACTCGGTTTGAAGGTCCGGTTTTGGCGCGCGGCGGCGTAGATGGACCAGTCTCCGCGTAAGGGGTGCCAGCGTAATTCTGAGCCGGTGAGAGTCTGCAAATCTTCGCCCTCAAGGCGCGGCAAGGTGTGAGGCTCATAGCCATATAGTAGGAGATCGCGGCCGTCAGATTTGACATGATGGCGACGATGGACGGCGCGTCCATTGATCGTTCGCTCCAACACTTTCATTGCATCTGTCATCGCGATCGATCCCAGTTTCGTCGTGCAGGCAACAAGCGCACCCAACCCCTGTTACGTTCGTATTCGATCATTACAAAAAAATCTATGAGAAACGGTTCGATATCTGCGAAAAAGTACCCGAAACCTGCTTATCTATATGCGATATAAACGAATTTCGGAGGATTCGAGTGAACGAGTATGCGCGCCAGGGAGGGCACGTCTGCCGAGTTTTAGGTGTGAGAAATATTCGAATTCGATTATAAAATAGTCTATTTCCAACATTTGCGTTTTCTGCGAAATAGATCGAAGACGAATTCACTTCAGATCCATAGAGACGCGCATGACAGAAAAAGACGGCTATGTGACTTTGACCGCAGGCAATACGAGTCTGGTTCTCGATTGCACCATCGGGGCGCGTCCGAGCATCTTATATTGGGGCTCGAAACTATCAGGCTCTGATCCTGAACTGTTACGTTTGATGACCACCCGCCAGCATGCGCCGGGTGGGGCCGATGCCGAAGTGGGCAGCTCGCTCTTGAATGAAACGGGATCGGGCATTGCCGGGCTCTCTGGCTTTTCCGGGCATCGCAATGGCACGGCTTGGGCGAGCTTGTTTCGGGTCTCTGAAGTCAAACGGCCCGCCCCGCACCGGGTCGAAGTCATCTGCGATGATGAGACCACCAAAGTGCGGGCGACGCATCTGATTGGCTTCAACCCAGACAGCAATTTGATGACCTGCCAAACGCAAATCGAAAACCGCGGCGACGCGGCGCTCTCCATCGACTGGTGCGCCTCGGCCAGCCTTCCGCTCGATCCGCGCGCGACGCGTTTGTTTGGCTTTACGGGGCGATGGTCCGGTGAGTTTCACTTAGAAGAGATCTCGCCCTTCA
>JBCBDI010000115.1:0-7953 GCA_038529885.1 Pseudomonadota bacterium | reverse complement strand
AGCAAGAGATGCGAGAGGCCGCCATCCAATTTGTAGAGCACCCATTCTGCGGCCTCTGACTGGGTGAGCAGGCGACGGACCCGTTCGATCAAATCATCGAAATCGAGCGCGCCGCGACGTCGTTTGGCTTCATTATAGGCGGCAATCAAAGGCCGTCCGATTTGCATCAGCGCGATCGAGCGCGCCGCAGCTTCAGCTTTGGACGCCTCTGTCTGAACGGCTTTCATCCGCGTGATCTCAGTGCCTTCGGGGAGGCCCGTTTTGAGGTTGCGGCTAAACAGATCAGCAACAAGCGCACCAGCTTTCGCCGTATACGGATTGGAGCCGCTCGGGAACGCGCCTTGAGCGCCGGCCAATGCGCGCAAATAAGCCGAATATTTCTGCTCGGGCAGGTTTTCCCCGAGCACGACATCCAGTGCCCCTAGGAGCGTCTGGTCTGATTTTCCTGGTTTTTCTAAGCCGAGGAGCGCGCTTCTCGCGTCTTGAAAGGCGGCGACCGGGAGGTCGACGGTCATTGCAGCTTGGAGGATCTCGGCAGAGCTCTTGTCTGAAGCGCCAATCGTATCTCTGATGATTTTCATAAGTTCTTTTTCGGAACTTATGTTGGCGGAAAAGGCTTGGAGCTCATGGCGTTTGTGCTTGAGGGCATCGAGCGCAGCGCCGACGCCGAAGCCACCCGCGGCGCGGGTAAGGGTTGAGACCGCTTCGGGCACGTGCGCGGCCGCCGCTTCTAATTGCGCCGCGAGTACGGATTGCCAAAGGGCATCTGCCTCATCATCTTCGATCTCTTGAAATCCCGGCGAGACCCCAGCTTCGAGCGGAAAGCGTCGTAAGATCCGTGCACAGAAGGCATGGATGGTTTCGATCCGCAAACCGCCTGGAGTTTCGAGCGCACGGGCGAACAAAGCCCGCGCTTGGCGCAGGTCTTCGCGGCGATAGGCCGTGGGCGGACGATCTTCCAAATCGGCGAGCTTGCGGCGGAGTTCGTCATCGTCTGCGACTGACCAATCGCCAAGACGCGTAAACAGGCGGGACAGCATCTCATTCGCTGCAGCCTTAGTGTAGGTGATACAGAGGATCGAGTCAGGCGGTGCGCCGGGCCGTCCATCCGGGCGTTGCAAAAGGAGGCGCGCGACGCGGTCGATCAAGACCTTGGTCTTGCCGGAGCCAGCATTGGCCTCCACCCAGGCCGAACGCTCAGGGTTTGCCGCATCTGCTTGCGCCGCTTTTGCGCGCTCAAAGGCCGCCGAGGTTGGAGACGTCACACGCTCAGTCATAGGTTGCGAGCCCCGTCCATTCGTCCCGGCGCGCGAGGCGCGAATAATCGCTTTCATAAGTCACCCGTTCGGGGCGCGGTGCGCTGAGATAAGGGTGCGACGGGTCGGCAAAGGCGAGGATAAGCCGGTGCAATCCAGCCTCAGCCTCAGCAATCACCTCCGAGATCGGTTTGGGCTCGAGTTTCGAGCGGGCATGGCCAATCTCTTGCACCTCAAAGGCGGTTCCGAAGCGTATGTAAGTGAGCGCTTCGACCGGCCGAGCGCCAAGGCGCTCATATCCGCCCTCGCGCGCGATCAGGCCTTGCAGCGGCATTTGCGGGCTGAGGCCGGATCTGACTTGGCGTTCGGTTGGCGGTTTACCGGATTTGAAATCGAGAATGGCGGCGTCGCCCCCGGTCCGCGTTTCTAATCGGTCGGCTGTGCCGTAGAGTTTAAACGCAGTCTCGCCGACCCGGATTTGGATTTCACCATAGGCCTCGGTTTGCGGCTCGCCTTCAGTGCCCTGTTGATGCGTCTCGCGCCACGCTAAAAATTCGGCGCAGACGTCTCGGCGAAGGTCCCTGAGCGCTAGAATATCTGCCTCTGGTTCCCCATTCTGCCGGAGTTCGGTTTCAAGCAAATGGAGCAGGCTTTCAGCGGTCTCTTCCCCTTGCTCGGATTCAAACCGCTCAAGCGCTTTGTGGATCGCTATCCCGCGGGCGCGCACATCGGGGGGAAGGTTGAGCGGGTCGAGCCGGCGCAAGCCCAGCACATATTCGCAATAGATGGCATAGGGATCGCGGACCAATTGCTCCACTCGGGTCACAGAGAGGCCGGCCGGGCGGGCCGAAAGCGGAGGCGTCGGGCGCGGTTCGGCGGTGAAGCCTGGCGGCAAAGGCGGCGCTTCCTCCAAGCGCTCGAGCCAGGTGCGTGGGTCTTTGTCTGCGGGTGGTGACAGGCTCTGCATCGCATCATCGCGTAGGGCACCGCGGGCCAGGGTTTGCAGCCGCCATAGCCATCGCGAGGCGACGGCGGGTTTGTCTTCTCGCCTTTGGCTTGAGAGCAAAGTCACATCCGGCGCGGCGGCGAGTTGCGCGAAATCGTGCGCAGAGAGGCCGATCCGTTCGTCGGGATCTGTCAGCCCAATGCGCTGACGGAAGGCGCGCGGCAAGAAGGCGTCAGCGGCTGGTTGGGCGGGCCAAATCCCCTCATTCAGGCCGGCGAGGATGATGCGATCAGCGGTCTGAAGGCGAGCTTCAAGTGGGCCCCATATAGCCAGTCGAGGGTGCGGTTGGCCCGTCGGGACGCTGACAAGCCGGGCCTCGGCGAGGAGGATTTCATTCCACGTGGTGGGCGCTTGTTCACCGAGCGGATGAGACAGCTCAGTCAGATGGCGCATGAGATTCGATAAGGCCGCGCCATCTTCTCCGCGCCAGGGATGTTGATCACTGGCAACGGCGCTTGCTGTGGCCGCCACCCGTTCAAACCAAGTGGCGCCGTCAACGTGCTCTGGGGCTTCTGCGCGTGCGGAAAGCACGCCCGTCAGAGTACGGATTAATGCGGTCACGCCCTCCAAATCCTTGGCCGAGTAGCTCGCGCGCTTCGACGGCTTCGCGGCGGTGAGCTCTGAGACATGGTCGACCAATTCTGACCAAGAGGACCACAGTCTGATCCCGCGCAAAATGTGCTTGTCGAGCGCGGCAATCGCGCCGCGTTCAAACTGGCACGCCGGATGATTAAGGACGGCCATCAGGGCGACGGGGTGGGATGGATCGAGTAGCCAGTCCGCAACCAGCGCGATCAAGCTTCCAGCAGGTGTTTGCGGTAGCGGCAGACCTGAGGACGGTGCGATATCGACGTTCCAACGCTGCAGCATCGCACTCACCGCACGCGCGAGCCCCGCATCCGGTGTGATCAGCGCGGCAGTTTGATCTGGCGTTTCGAGCGTTTCGCGCAGCATCAGTGCGGCGAGCAAGGCCTCTTCTGTGTCATCCTTGGCTTCGATATGGGTCAGGCCTTCCAGCGCTGATTTAACAAATTGAGCGACGTCACCATCACTCGACATCGCCGCGAGCCGTTCGGTCCAGTCTGCCGTGTTGGCGGCGGGGGCGAGCGCTTCGTGGATGAGCCGTCGCCGCGGATCTTGCCTAAGATCGTCTTTCGCGCTTGGCCAAGGCGCAACCGTCTGCGGCGCGATCGAGAGATCGCTGAGCGCGCGCACCAAAGCAAATTGCGGGTGCGATGGAGAGGCTTTGATCTGACTGAGGGCATCGTCCGGCAAATCGCGGTTGAGGCCCGGAAGAATGACCAAGCCTTTCGGGAGCGCCATAGCGGCTTTCATCAAGAGGCGGCTGGCGGGTGTGGCACCGGTAGAGCCTGCAATAATGACCGGCGTCTCAGGCGGACGGGCGCGCCATTCTGCGACCATGGCTTCAGCCGCCGCATAGCGCCGCGCATACGGGTCCATGGCCTTGGCGTCCTCGAGATGGGCGGGCCACTGGTCGGTGATGATGGACAAAAACTCGAGCGATTGCTGCCAATGGCGTGACAGCCCGCCGCTCAAGTCTTCCGATTTCAAAGCGGCCCAATCGACCTCGCCAGATAGGGCAGATTGATCGAGCAAACGCGCCAATTCGCGGGCGGCGAATAGGCAAGAGGCGGCCGGCATATCGACTTTATTGGCGGCAAAATAGGCCATGACGAGCCGAGTGAGTGACCCGATCCGGTCGCCTGGCGACATGACCGGCGGCAGGTCTGCGAGCGCCGCTTCCGCGCTTGGGGGCGGTTCGTCGGTCTCTAAATCGCCGAGCGCGCGAATGTCGGGCAGCAAGCTCGCCCCGCGTCCCCCTACTTTGTGAATGGCAAAGGCAAGGGCGCGCTCGGAGCGCCGGTTGGGGACATAGATTAAAGCGTCGGCCAGCGCTTCAGGATTGTCTTTCAGTCCGAGCTCGTCGGCGAGCGTGGTCGCGAGTTCATCGAGAAAATTTGCACCCGGCGGGATCGAATAGATCTTCGGGCCGCCTGGATCAAACACGCCTGTCATGCGCCGTGGCAGCGCAGCCAAAATTCTGCGTCCTTCAGCGCTTGCGGATCTCCCACATGCAGCCAGAACCGATCAAGCGGCACGCCATGCACACGGCCTTTTGGGATGAGGTCATTCCAAATTCGGTTGGCAGAGAAGGGTTCTGCAGGCTGTCCATCATAGAGTTGCGGTTTCAAGATCCGCACCCCGGCATACGCCCAAGGCGCTTGTTCGGCCTTCCCGCGCCGCGTGAGCGCGCTGCTGTCATCCCGGAAGAAATCACCAGCGCCCGGAAAGCCAAGAGAGCGTTTGGTGTCGGCGAGCAATAAGAGCTCATCCATGAGTTCCGAATTGAAACCCTCAGCAAGGTTTTTCAGCGGCCCGGGGCCGGTGGGTTCCCAAAAGGCATCCGTATTGACCACGAAAATTGGATCATCGCCCAAAAGTGGCCGTGCTTTGGCGAGCCCGCCGCCGGTTTCAAGCACTTGCTCGCGCTCGTCCGAAATCACAATTTGAAGGTCGTGACGGTCTTGCAGATGGGCTTCGACCAAATCCGCGCACCAGTGAACATTGACCACCGCGCGTTCCACACCTGCGAGCGCCAGATTGTCCAAGAGGCGATCGATCATGCTGCGGTCAGCGACTTCGATCAGCGGCTTGGCGGTGGCATCGGTCAGCGGGCGCATGCGTGTGCCGAGCCCTGCAGCTAAGACCATGGCGGTGTGTGGCATCTCACTCATTCTGGCGTCTCCAAGATGAAAGGCGCGGTTTGCTCGATGAAAGCGCGCATCTCAGCGGCCGCGGGATGGGCGAGATTACGCTTTAGCATGAGCAGCTGCCTTGGCAGAAAGTCCGTATAGCGCGGCTTGCCATCGCGTTTGATGAGGCGTGCAAACACCCCGGCAATGCGCAATGCATTTAGCGTCCCAATCACCGCGAGACGTTCTTGAAAAGGGCCATCGTCTTTGCCCGTTTCATCGAGATAAGTCTCGATGGCGCTCGAGGCGGCTTCGCGACTGACGGCGCGGCGCGCATCTTGGGTCAGCATCGCCAAATCCCAAGCATCCCAACCGATGACGGCATCTTGAAAATCCAACAGACCCACGCGCTTTTCTGGCAACCACAGTAAGTTTTCAGCATGATAATCGCGCAAAGTGAATTCGCGCGGGAAGGCCATGGCCTGCGCAATGAGACTGTCCTTGACCCGCTCCCATTGTGCGCGATCGGCGTCCGTCATGCGGGCGCGATCGTCATAGACATGGAACCAGTCGGCAAACAGATCCGCATTCGCCCCGAGCGCGACATGATCAAATTCGAGGATCGGCCAGCGATCGCTATCACGTTCGAGCACCGATGGCTTCGGGTGGCGATGCAGCTGCGCAAGATCTTTGGCCGCTTGCTGATAGAGCGGCAATTCGGCCAGCCCGCCTTCAATCAAACGGGCGAATTCGCGTTTGTCGCCGAAATCCTCCAATAGGGCGAAGCCAAGCCCTGCATCGTGCGCATAGATTTGCGGCGCGCGTAGTCCGGCGGCACGAATGTGATCGGCAATCAGAACGAACGCATCCACGCGGCTGGAGGCGAGGCGGGTCATCGCATTCCACCCAAGGCGCCGTCGCTCGTCCGGGCTCATCTCCGGCGTACAAGGATCATCCTCGACACGCGGCGCATCCATCAAGATCGCAGTTTGTCCGTCCGGCTGGAGGAGGCGCGCATAGCGGCGAGTTGAGGCATCCTGATCGAACCATTGGATCGCTGCCTCGCCCCATCCTGCCTCAGACAGGAAAGCGGCAATCTCTCGTGCGCGATTGGAATCAGAACTCATGCAGGCGTTTCTGCCAGTCTTCGCCCTGGGGTGCCAGCCGCGCCGTGCGGTTTTCCCCAATCATCTCAATTTCAAGATCGAGCCGCCACGCCGGTAAATGCTGGCCGGCTCGATCCGGCCATTCAATCACAGCGAGGCCATTTTGCGTCTCATCCCACCCGAGTTCGAACACTTCGCTCGGATCCTCCAGCCGGTAGAGATCGAAATGATAGATTGGAAAATCTGGCCCCTCATAGGTTTGCACCAGAGTATAAGTGGGGCTGGGGACGTCGGTCTCATCTCCCAAAAGCGCAGAGACTAAGGCTCGGGTGAAAGTGGTTTTGCCCGCCCCTAGACCGCCCCGCAGCGCGATCACGTCGCCTGCCTTTAGGTGCGGCGCAAGCTTTATCGCGAGCGCGGCTGTTTCGCTGAGTGTGTTTAGCTCACAGCGCATTGAGGCTTGTCTCGATCGCTTGGCAGAGCGCGTCTGTGGGTTCGCAGCCGACAGAGAGGCGAACAAACCCTTCCGGGACATTGTCGCCCCACCGGGCGCGGCGCTCTGCACTGGTATGGATGCCGCCAAAACTGGTCGAGGCGAAGATAGCGGGGCAATCATTGATGAAGGCCTCGGCTTTGGTCTCATCTTCAAACGTCACCCCAATGAGAAAACCCATGCCCGGATATTTGAGGGTTTGGACGGCGCTGTGGCCTTCGATCAGATCCACCAAGGCCTCAGCATTGGCGCACATACGCGCGAGGCGCAGCTCCAAAGTCATCAAGCCGCGATGGACCAGGAAGGATGGGAACGGGTCGGGAATGCTGCCGGAGACTTTTCGCCATTTGGCCGCTTTGGCCAAAAGATCTTCGTCCCGGGTCGCGACGTGGCCATAAAGACAATCGGCATGACCCGCCATGGCTTTGGTGTCAGAACTCACGACCAAGTCCGCCCCAAGGTCGAGCGGCCGCTGCAGGAGCGGCGTCAGCGTTGTGTTGTCGACGACCACGCGTGCGCCGACTTCGTGCGCCGCCTCGGCAATCGAGCGGATGCTACAAAGGTCGAGGCCTGGATTGGATGGGGTTTCGATCCATACGACCGCATAAGGCGAGAGATCTGCGGTGGCGAAGTCCTTGGTCGGGATGGCATCGAGCTGGATGTCGTGCCCAGCGAAGATCTCCTCGAGCAGGACACGCGTCACATAATACCCATCCGACGGCACCAAGACCCGGTCACCCGCTTTGGCGGTGATCATGAGGCCGGCTGTGATCGCCGCCATGCCAGATGGAAAGGCGACGACGGACGCTTCTTCCAAGGCGGCAATCGCGGCTTCGGCGGCTTCGACGGTCGGGTTGATATCCCGGCCATAAGTGTAGGGCGTATTAGGGGTTCCGGCGAGCGCATATTTCGCCGTTGTGACGATGGGCGGGCTGATAGATTCGCCGTTTGCGAGAGTCCCAGACCGTGCATGCAGCATGGCCATGATGCGTTCTGTGTTTGCTGTGTCCATTCAGGGCTTGTCGCATAGACTGCAATTGTGGAAAAGGACCGTGAAATCATGCCGCAGCGTCGGGTATTGTAAAAAGATGACGCCTGCGTCATGAAGTTTAACTGTGGAAGGGAATGAGATCATGGATCTCTCGGGATCAGAGCGTATTGTTATTGTCGGTGGTGGCCAGGCTGCAGCTCAGGCTTGCGCGTCCTTACGCCAATTTGGCTTTGAAGGGGCTATCACACTGATTGGTGAGGAAGCGGCGTTGCCGTATCAACGTCCGCCTCTGTCCAAAGCCTATATGAAAGGCGAGCTGCAGCCTGGCCACCACCGACAATAACAATACGCTCTGATCCCGAGAGATCCATGATCTCATTCCCTTCC
>JBCBDI010000114.1:6009-7966 GCA_038529885.1 Pseudomonadota bacterium | reverse complement strand
TTACCGAGCTCGCCAAGCGCCAACAGAGCGCGTTCTTCTTCTGTGAGGTCGGCCTGCTCTTCGCCCGCCGCTTCCGCGGCCATGTCGGCTTCGAGCTGCTCGAGCGCTTCTGGCTCGACCCAGCCTGCAATGACGCGGGCTTTCATGATGAAGAGCTGCGCATCGTCTTTCCGCATTTCACCCTTCTTCAGAATGCCCTCCTGCCAGACAGGCTTGCCTTCTTTATTGTTCTCACGCCAACCGGTGAGATCGTCCGGAACAAGACCGGCAACATCTTCCACGGTTTTGACTTCATTCTCGCCAAGCTTCACAGCAAAACCAGGCGACATGCCGTCAAGTTCCATAACCGCATCCTCAACGCCCAGTTCAACGCGCTTGGCGTTTTGCTCAGCGGCGAGTTTCTCCAGATATTCGCGGGCGCGTTCTTGGATCTCTTCGGCGACTTCCTCGTCAAAGCCTTCAATCTGCATGAAATCTTCAGCGGCGATGTAAGCGATGTCTTCGACCGTCTCGAAGCCTTCAGATGCGAGGAGCTGTGCCAGTGTCTCATCGGCATCAAGCGCCTGCATGAACAGGTCGGTGCGGCGTTGGAAGTCGATTTGATAGCGCTCAGAATCGTCGCTCTCAGTGACGAGGTCGATCTGCCAGCCGGTCAGCTGTGAGGCCAAACGAACGTTCTGACCGCGGCGGCCAATGGCAAGCGGGAACTGATCGTCGCCAACCACAACTTCGACACGGTGCTCGTCTTCGTCGAGGACCACTTTCGAGACTTCGGCTGGCTGCAGCGCGTTCACGATGAAGGTCGCGTCGTCATAATTCCAAGGAATGATGTCGATCTTTTCGCCAGACAGTTCGCCCACAACAGCTTGGACGCGAGCGCCGCGCATACCGACACAAGCACCAACTGGGTCGATTGAGCTATCATTTGAAATCACGCCAATCTTCGCGCGCGAGCCTGGATCGCGGGCGCAAGAGCGGATCTCGATGACGCCCTCATAAACTTCCGGCACCTCAGCGGCGAACAGTTTGACCATAAAGTCAGGGTGCGCGCGCGATAGGAAGATTTGCGGGCCTTTAATCTCGCGGCTCACTTTATAAAGGTAAGCGCGGACGCGGTCATTTGGCTGGAAATTTTCGCGCGGAATACCGTCATTGCGGCGAATAATGCCTTCGGCGCGGCCAAGATCGACGATGACATGGCCATACTCCACGCGCTTGACGATGCCGTTGATGATCTCGCCTTCGCGGTCTTTATATTCGTCAAACTGGCGCTGCCGCTCAGCATCGCGCACTTTCTGCATGATGACCTGTTTCGCGGTCTGCGCCGCCACACGGCCGAAATCGAAAGGCGGAAGCTCTTCTTTAATCTCGTCGCCAAGCTCCAGCGCCGCGTCGATTTTCTTGGCGTCTTTCAGGGTCAGCTGCTGGGCCGGATCTTCGATCTCATCGTCTGCGACAACGGTTTGGATACGCCATAGCGTCTGCTCGCCGGTCTCGTGATCGATCAGCGCGCGGATATCGTGCTCTTGGCCATAGCGAGATTTCGCGGCTTTCTCGATCGCCTCTTGCATCGCTTCGATCACGATTGCGCGGTCGATTGCTTTTTCTTCTGCAACCGCTTTCGCGATCTGCATGATTTCAAGCCGGTTTGCGGAAACGCCAACATTACTCATGGGCTTCAGGCTCCACTCTCTAGGTTATCTTCTATTGTATCAGATTCGGCCTCGTCTGTTTCGAGGCCATCAAATCCATCATCGCCGGGCTGCGGGGGCAGGGTGCCATCGCTCGCAGCGGCATCGATCAGTTCGTCGGTCAGGATGAGGCTGGCTTTGCTCATCTCATGCACTTGGGCAACGAGTTCGCTCTCATCATCAAGCTCCACCGCGACGCCATTCTCGTCTTCACGCTGAATCGTCCCTTGGAAGCGGCGGCGGCCGTCCAGTGGCATGGCCAGTTC
>JBCBDI010000114.1:0-5999 GCA_038529885.1 Pseudomonadota bacterium | reverse complement strand
CCAGTTCGATTTTGATCAGGTGGCCGACCCAGCGTCCGAAATCTCCGACGCGTGTGAGCGGGCGATCAATGCCTGGCGTGGACACTTCTAAGCGATAGGCCTCGCTGATCGGGTCTTCGGCTTCCAAGATCGGTGAGAGATTGCGTGAGAAGGTTGCGCAGTCTTCGACATCGGTCGGGGCGCCGCCCGCTTTCTCAATCATAATTTGCAGCAATGGCCGCTTGCCCCCCATGATCCGAATGCGCACGACTTCCAGTCCGAGCTCGCGTGCAAGCGGGTCGGCCATGGCGAAGATGCGGTCTTCTTGAGGGCTGAGCGTGATCAAGTTTGGTGGTCTTTCAGACAAAGAAAAGCGGCGGCCCCGTTCCCGGAACCGCCGCCGATATGTTTCGACTTGGCGCTTAGATAATCTCTAAGCTGCGTTTTGTCTAGAGAAGCTTCAGATCAACCGCAGAGGTCTTGCCGCGGCGCTCATCGTGATAGAGCTCATATTCGATCGGCTGGTCATCTTGCAGGCCTTGCAGGCCAGACTTTTCAACTGCTGAGATGTGGACGAACACATCATTTCCGCCTTCGTCGGGCAGGATGAATCCAAACCCTTTGGTGGCGTTAAACCATTTTACTTTTCCAGTGGGCATTTCAAAAAGCCCCTTTCCGTGATGCTGCGCCGACCCTGCACCATGCAGGAGGTCGCGAGGTCGATTACGGGGGTAGGGACATTGATTATCCGCCGGCCTGGCGGGGGTCTTCTCATTGCAGACCGGCCGTATTCGATGACGCCACCTCGTTCACAATCTGACGCATGGGTCAAGCAAAACCGAACGAGAAGCGCTCGAAAGCGAGATGTTGCGTAAACTTGTGCCTCTGCAACCGGCAATTCACGCTGCGTTCGTGCGTCTAAAATCGAAATAGACCGGATCTATGTCGCCGAGTTTTTTCATCTGGTACCGCGTCTCAATGTGGTCTTCTGGGACTTGCCGCCAATCATCTGCGCAGGTGGCCGTCCACTCAAAGGCCGGATGCGCGAGGAAGCGCTCTAGGGCCTCATCGGCATAGGAGCGCACATCGGTTGCAAATCTCACGCGCCCGCCAGGTTTCACGATACGGGCGAGATCATTGAGAAAATCAGGCTGGATCAGACGTCGTTTCTGATGTCGGGCTTTCGGCCAGGGGTCGGGGAAGAGGATGAAAGCGCGATCAACGCTGGCAGCGGCCACAGCCGTGACGAGCTCGCGGCCATCTTCGGGCCAGAGCCGGATATTGCTGAGGCCTTGATCTTCAATTTGACCGAGCAGTTTCGCGACGCCTTCGAAAAACACCTCGCTTGCGAGAATGCCGGTATCGGAATTGGCCGCCGCCTGACCGCTCACATGCTCACCGCCGCCAAAGCCGATCTCGAGCCAAATCGCTTGCGCATCTTCGAACAAGTCCGCGGGTTGCAAAGCGCCAGCGTTTGCGGTTGGCACTTGCAAATCTGGCAGGACCTCATCCATCAGTTTTTTTTGACGACCCGAAAGCGGCCGCCCTCCACGCCGCCCAAATGTTTTCAGCGGAGCATCGGGGGAAAAGGAAGGCGGTTTCGTCATCGAGGTCACATTACAAAATTTGCGCGCGCTCTGCCTGAAAAAGCTGGCCGCTGCAATGATGGACTGCGACCTCTGATATGCGCCAAGCGATCAATCTTGAACAATAGGCCTTGCGCTAGGGAACCGGGAGGTTCACAACCCGCGCCTCGATTTAACTCTAGGCGACGACCCGTGACCGCACCAGAAACAGCAGTCTCTCAGGAGTCCCCATCCGTGGCACTACCGATGCCGCAATGGGAACTTGTGATCATGGTGGCGGCACTCATGGCGCTAAACGCGCTGGCGATCGACATTATGTTGCCGGCGCTGAGCAATATTTCGGACCATTACGGACTGCAACGCGACAATGATCAGCAATTGGTGATCTTTGCTTATATTGCGGGGTTTGGGGCGCCGCAGCTGATTTTCGGACCTGTCTCAGACCGGTTCGGGCGCAAGGGGCTGCTCAGCCTGTGCCTGCTCGGATACGCGATTGCGGGCGTTGGCTGCGTGATGACAAACTCTTTTACAACCCTCCTCGCAGCGCGGTTCATTCAAGGTATTTTCGCAAGCGGCGTGCGCGTGATCGCCGTTTCGATCGTGCGCGATCTCCTCGCCGGACGGGCCATGGCGAAGATCATGTCCTTGGTCATGACGGTCTTCATGGTGGTGCCAATTCTTGCGCCAACGATTGGTGCCGCGGTGTTGCTGGTCGCGCCCTGGCAATGGACCTTTGGCGTGCTGAGCCTCGCGGCGATCGTCAATTTGATCTGGATCCAGATCCGCTTGCCGGAGACTTTGACGCCGGACATGCGCCAGCCGATGAATTTGAAGCAGATGGGCGGGGCCTATTGGCAGGTCCTCTCCACGCGCATCACGTTTGGCTATATGTGCGCCAGTGGTGTGATCTTTGGGGCATTGTTTGCCTTTGTGGCGGCGTCCGAACAAATCTTTACGGACGTCTTCAAACAGCATGACACGTTCGTTTTGTGGTTCGCCGGCATCGCAGCCACTTTGGCGATTTCTAACTATCTCAATGCGCGCATTGTTGAGCGCTATGGCATGCGCCGAATCAGCCATTCGATCTTGGTGCTGTTCACCGCGCTATCGGTGATCAATGTCGCGACCTTGCATCTGGTTGGCGAGCATTTACTCATTTTCTATCCCTTATTCTGCCTGACCTTCGGATGTTTCGGCATGTTGGGCGCGAACTTCACCGCGCTCGCCATGGAGCCTCAGGGCAAGATCGCTGGAACGGCAAGTGCGGCTTATGGCTTTGCCTCAACCACGTTTGCGAGCTTGATCGGCTATGCCGTCGCGAGTCAGTTTGATGGCACAGTTGCGCCCTTTATGATGGGCTTTGTGATGCTGGGCGTGTCGTCCTTGACCATCATTTTCATTGCTGAACGGTTCCGATTGTTTCAATCGCGATAGCGCCTCTTGCGCTTCCGCGGCGAAAGCCACGCTAACTCCCCCGACAAAGACATGCCGAGAGGGAACACCATGGTCCAAACCCGCATCACCGATATGCTCGGAATTGAGAAGCCGATCATCCAAGCCGCGATGGGATGGATTGCCCGCTCGCAGCTATCTTCGGCCTTTTCCAATGCAGGCGGCATGGGGATTATCGAGACCAGCTCGGGCGAATTAGACGCCGTGCGCGCAGAAATCCTGAAAATGCGCGACCTCACTGATAAGCCCTTCGGCGTAAATGTGGCGCAAGCCTTTGTTCGCGATCCCGACATTGTTCAATTCGTGATTGATCAAGGCATCAAATTCGTCACCACGTCGGCGGGAAATCCGAAGAAATATACCGGCCAGCTGAAAGACGCCGGGCTGACCGTGTTTCACGTTGTGCCGAGCCTGAAAGCGGCGCTCGGCGCGATCGATGCAGGCGTGGACGGCCTGATCGTCGAAGGCGGCGAAGGCGGGGGCTTTAAGAACCCGAAAGACGTCGCCTCCATGGTGCTCATTCCGCAAGTCTGTGAAGCGGTGGATGTGCCGGTCGTCGCGGCGGGCGGCATTATGGATGGCGCGAGCATGGCGGCGGCCTTCGCGCTCGGGGCGGAAGGCGTTCTCATGGGCACGCGCATTCTCTCCAGCGCCGAAAGCCCGGTGCACGCCAATTGGAAGCAAGCGATTGTGGATGCCGACGCCACCGATACGGTTTTCCTCAACCGCTCTGGTCCCGGCCCGGCGCTCCGTGCTTTACGAACCGAACGCACGACCAAGATCGCAGAAGAGGGCGTGGAGAATATTTTCGGTGAGTTTGCCGGCACGCAGCAAGTCTATTTTGGCGGCGATCTCGAAGCGGGCATCGCGCTGACCGGCCAAGTCGCTGGCCGCATCAAAGGCGTGCGTCCCGTCGCGGATATCCTCAACGAGACGATGGACCAGTACAAAGCCACCATTTCGCGCCTCAACCAGCTACAAATGTGACAGCTTTTCTCTAGGCGACTGGCCCAGAAAATGGTTAAAGACAGCAAAGTTCCACTCAAAGGTGACCCAATGACCGCAAAAAATTACCTCCTTGGCGGCGCTGCCGCGTTCGCACTTCTGCTCGCAGGCTGCAGCGCGCCGACCGCTTCAGACGGCGAAACATCTGAAACATCAGAGGTTTCTGCAGAAGCGGCGCTGGCGGAGAATCCGCTGCTGCAAGACTGGGACACGCCCTATGGCGTCCCGCCTTTCGCTGAGATTGCGGATGAGGACTATTTGCCCGCGATCGATGTTGCGATCGCTGAACTGGAAGCGGAAATCGAGGCGATCGCCAATAATCCAGACGAACCGACCTTTGAGAACACAATTGTTGCGCTCGACAAAGCCGGCGAGACCCTGAGCAAAGTTGCGCTCACTTTCTCCAACATCACCAATACCGACACCAATGACACGCTCGCCGATTTGGAGACCCAAATCTGGCCGAAAGTCACCGCGGTGCAAAATTCGATTAACTTCAACGAAGCCCTGTTTGCACGGGTTAGCGCGGTTAACGACGCTGCCGGAACGCTTGATCTCGACGAACAAGACCTACGCTTGATCGAGCTCACCTATCGCGGCTTTGAGCGCGCTGGTGCGACACAGAGCCCTGAGGTCAAAGAGAAAGTCGCGGCGATCAATGAAGAGATCTCAGCGCTCACCACAGAGTTTGCGCAAAACCTCCTCGCCTCAACCAAAGCGTTCAAGCTTGAAATCACCGATGAAGCTGAACTGGTTGGCCTCTCCGAAGACTTCAAAGCGGCGCTGAAAGACGGCGATGTCTGGACGCTGACAGTCGATCGCTCGGTCTATGAGACCTTCATGACGCAGTCGGAAAACCGCGACCTCCGCGCACAAATGTTCGATGGCTATCGCCTGCGCGCCAATGGCGGTGAAACCGATAATGGCCCGATCGCGATCAAACTGGCGCAGCTGCGCGCCGAACGCGCCGAACTGCTCGGCTATGCCAGCCATGCTGATTATATCCTCGAATATAATATGGCCCGCACCCCGCAGACGGTTGAAGATTTCCTCGTCCGCGTTTGGGAACCAGGCCTTGCGCAAGCCAAGACCGAGCGCGCTGAAATGCAGGCCATGATGGGCGACGAGATGACGTTCGCTGGCCATGACTGGTGGCATTACAGCGAGAAGGTTCGCCAAGACAAATACGCGTTCGACGACAATGCGCTAAAGCCATACTTTGAGCTCTCCGCCGTCCGTGAAGGCGCTTGGACCATGGCGGAACGCTTGTTCAAGGTCACACTCGACGATGTTGAGATCGATGGCTGGAACCCGGTCGTCACTTCTTATGATGTCAAAGACGCCGAAACTGGCGAGCATCTCGGCCTGTTCATGATGGACATGTATGCCCGCGACAGCAAACGCGGCGGCGCTTGGATGAGCACGTATCGCTCGTCCACCAATTATGATGACGCTGACGAAGTGCGCCCGATCATCACCAATAATCTCAACTTGATCACGCCAGCTGGCGATGGTCCGACCCTGATGCGTTTTGACGAAGTGGAGACCTTCTTCCACGAGTTCGGCCACGGCCTGCACGGCCTGCTGACGCAGATCAAATATTCGAGCTTCTCCGGCGTTGATGGTCCGCGCGACTATACCGAATTCCCGGCGCAGATCCTGGAACACTGGGCGGGCGCACCAGAAATGCTGGCCGAATATGCCCTGCATTATGAGACCGGCGAAGCGATCCCGCTCGAGCTGATCGAGAAGATGCGCGAGGCCTCCAACCACAATCAGGGCTTCCGCACGACCGAGTTCATTGCGGCCGCCTTACTCGACTTGGCCTGGCACCGCCTCAGCTTGGAAGAGGCAATGGCGATCACCGATGCGCGCGCGTTCGAAAAAGAAGTGCTGGAAGGGTATGGCCTGATCGAAGAGATCGAGCCGCGCTATCGCAGCCAATATTTCGCGCACATCTTCGCGGGCGGCTATAGC
>JBCBDI010000113.1:0-7975 GCA_038529885.1 Pseudomonadota bacterium | reverse complement strand
GACATTGGCGAGCAACCACTCATTTTCGGACGCTGTCACGATCTCAGCCTCGCGCGTTGCCGCATCCGCCGCTGCCATGCGCGCTTGCTCGGCTTTCTTAGGATCATACGTCACCGAGGCGAACCATTCTCCAGAGAGGAAAGACGCGCCCATGCGGCCAAAAAAGCCGCCCGGATTGACGCTTGTGTCTTTCAGCCAAGCTTCCCGCGACAAAGCCTCTTCAACCGTCCGCGGCTCTGGATGGGCGAGCGCGATGAGATGGTTTCCGACCGCCCGCGCAAACAGATCGTTCCAGGTTTCAGAATTATTGGCCGTCGCAATCGCATCATTGGTCCGGAACAGGACGCTCGCCTCGAATTGGTTGACCCAAAGCCCAGCTTCGCCGCCGCCCGCATAGAGCGCATAGCGCATCCGTTCGACCATCATTGGCGTCGCTTCACCCTCTTCGATGATCCGATTGGCGATGGCGTTCATGACATATTGCGCTAAATCGGCGGGCGCGCCTTCAGCTTTGCGCAAGACGGCGAGAAACATGTCCAGCTCGGTGACGCTTGGTTTTTCGGCGTCCATTTGAACCTGCGCAATCAACCACTCGCCTTCTTCCTCGGTGACCCAGCCTTCAGGGGCTTCGCGGGTCAGCAGGAAATCAGCAACAGCTTCTTGGAAACGGCTGGCCCAATTGGCATCGGTGGCGCTCAGCATCTCGTTTAAACGAAACAGCGTTTCGGCTTCATTGCGGCTAACAATGCCGTCAGAATAGATCTCATTGACGATCCGCAACGCCTCAGCCTCAGACATTTCGCCGAGTTGGGCGACGCGCGCCATCACAATCTGGGTTTCCTGATCCATCAGGCCCTCTCACTTAGCTCTGTGGAGAACCTTGTCAGAAAGCCGTTTCCAATGGGTTTACGCGAGTGACGGCTCGATTCTCATGAATCTGGCGAACATATGAAGCAATTCGCGCGGCATACCCTTTGGCAATAGGTTATCCACGGGATCATCGCGTTGAATCACCATGGTGCCACCGCCTGGGTCGTCGACACGAAAATAATTCATCGCCCAGTCTGGAAAGGCGCGCTGCTCGATATTCTCACCAAGGATCTGCACGACGCCGAAATGGCGGTCATCATTGAGGATGCGATCATAGATCTCTCTGACCTCATCATGGTCCCCTTCCAGGGCTTGCATGAAGTGTCGTCCATTATGAACCAAAAAGCCCGTAATACGGCGCTCGTGATTGTTGGAGGCAGACACATCTAAGATGCTGCCGATCTCATCCTGACCGACATCTTCTGACGCTGTGCTGACATAAACCAATCTATACATACTACTCGATTCACCACTGATCCCCCGGATTAGCGGCAGCGCAGACCGGTGCAATCTGATACAAGTTCGGCGTGTTTTGATCTGGTTAAAATCGCCGCCAGACGAGTGATCATTTCAGCGCTGGAAGTTTTCGGCGATCGCTGCCATATATAGAGCCATCAAATTCCGACCTTGAGAAAGTAAGCCCGGCATGACCGAAGCAGACATTATGATGCCCATGCGCACTGGCGAAATCCGCATTCACGATGAAGCGGGCTTCGAGGGAATGCGCAAAGCTGGCCGCCTGGTCGCAGAATGCCTGGATATGTTGGTTGGCGAGGTCAAACCTGGCGTAACCACAGCGCAGATCGACGATCTGATCCGCGAATTTGTCTATGATCATGGCGCGCAGTCGGCGACGATTGGCTATCGCGGCTATCGCCATGCCTCCTGCATCTCACTCAATCACGTCATCTGTCATGGGATTCCAGGCGACCGGGCCTTTAAGGATGGCGATATCGCGAATATTGACGTCACGGTGATCATTGATGGCTGGCACGGCGACCATTCGCGCATGTTCGCCGCCGGAGAGCCGAAACGGATCGCCAACCGCCTCATGGATGTGACCTATGAGGCCCTGATGGCCGGGATCGCTGCGGTCAAGCCTGGCAATCGGTTCGGCGATATTGGCGCCGCGATTTCAGAAATCGCTCGCAAAAACCGGTTCTCGGTTGTCGAGGATTTCTGCGGCCACGGGCTCGGACAACTGTTCCATGACGAGCCGAACGTCGTTCACAGCGCCCGCGCCGGGACCGGTCCGGAGCTTAAAGAAGGCATGTTCTTCACCATCGAACCGATGCTGAATGTTGGTCGCAAGGATGCGGCCATTCTCAGCGATGGTTGGACTGCGGTGACCCGCGACCGCAAACTCTCTGCGCAATTTGAGCATTCGGTGGGCGTCACCAAAGATGGCTGCGAAATCTTCACCGCGTCTCCGAAAAACTACCACACACCACACACCGTAACGGATTGACCGAAAAAGCACCGGCGCCGCATTGGCAGGGGCATCGTGATAGACTGCGTGGCAAGCTGATCCGTAGAGGGGCCGGCGCGCTTGATGATTATGAGCTGCTCGAAACACTGCTGTTCGCCTTCATCCCGCGCCGCGATGTGAAACCCGTCGCCAAGGCTTTGCTCGCCCGGTTTGGATCTTTGTCCGGCATTTTCGCGGCGGCACCGCGCGATCTCATAAAAGTGGCGGGGGTCGGTGAAACCGTGGCGGCTTATCTGAAGGCCAGCCAAGAAATCGGCGCCCGTATCAGCCGCGAAACCATTCAAGCGCGTCCCGTCATCTCAAGTTGGACCGCCCTGCTCGCTTATGTCCGCGCTCAATTGCAACATGAACCGCGCGAGCAATTCCGCGTCCTTTTCCTAGATCGCAAAAACCAACTCATCACTGACGAGCAAATCAGCCAGGGCACAGTGAGCGAAGCGCCGGTCTATCCGCGCGAGATTGCGCGGCGGGCCCTGGAACTCTCCGCCTCAGCTTTGATCCTGGTCCACAATCACCCCTCGGGCGATCCGACGCCGTCGCGGGCCGATATCAGCATGACCCGAGAGATCATTGACGCGCTGTCGCCGTTCGAGATCCAAGTGCACGATCATTTGATCGCCGCCAAACACGGCGTCACCAGCTTTAAATCCAAGGGGCTGATCTAGCTGTCGCTGCGAAAAGACTTGCGCAAGGGCGCGGGCGAGCTACCGTGAATTGAACGAAACATCCGCGCCGCTAAGAGCACGGTTTGGGAGGCGAAAGAATGAGCGACACCGCAACCGCGGCGCAAGTCAACACTGGCAACAGTTATGGCAGTTTCAGCTATCGTAGCTATGTGTTGGGCGCCCTGCTGCTGGCCTATATTTTCAACTTTATCGACCGCGTGATCATCGCGTATCTCTCGGTTCCGATCAAAGCTGAATTTGACCTGGCAAATTGGCAGTTCGGGCTGCTAAGCGGGATCGCGTTTGCGACCTTCTACACATTTTTGGGCATTCCAATTGCGCGCTTAGCCGAGCGCCGAAATAGGACTGTCATTATTGGCGTTTCGATCATCCTTTGGAGCGTCATGACCATTTTGTGCGGTCTGGCGTGGAGCTTCATCGCTCTGCTCATTTTCCGCTTGGGCGTCGGCGTTGGTGAAGCCGGTCTCACCCCGCCTGCTAACTCGCTCATTTCGGACTATTACAAGCCTGAGAAACGCGCCTCGGCTCTGTCCATCTACGCCACCGGGGTGACCATTGGCTCAACCTGCGCGGCGCTCTTCGTTGGTCTTGCACTTGGACTGGTGGATTGGCGGACGACATTTGTCATTGTTGGACTTGCAGGTGTTCCGATTGGTCTGGCGATCATCTTCACCGTCAAAGAACCCCCACGCGGCTATAGTGATGCGCCTGGAACGGTGCGCCCTCCGACCCCCAGTATCGCTGAAGCACTCAGCAGCTTAGCCAGCAACAAGACCTTCTGGTACGTCACACTTGGCGGTACGGCCGCATCTTTTGTCGGCTATGCGCTGGTCACATTTGTGATGGAATTCCTGACCAAAGCGTTCGAAATGAGCGTTCCGCGCGCGGCCCTCTTTTTCCTGGCGCCGCTCTCTCTGATGGGCGCGGTTGGGACCTGGCTTTGCGGGGCCTTGGCAGACTCGTTCAAAGGTAAATCAGCGCTCTGGCTGCCTGCCGTGGGCCTCGGTTTGTCTTTCGTGTTGCAGGCCTTGGCGCTCAACATGGTCGCCAGCGCAACGGTCATCCTGATCATTTTGCTGCTCGCCAACCTGTTCCAGTATTTCTATCTCGGCCCCATGTATGCGGTCTCTGGATCGGTGGTGGATACGCGGATGCGCGCGACGGCCATCGCGATCCTGCTCTTTGTCGTCAATCTGATCGGCTATGGCATTGGACCACCATTTGCGGGCATCGTCATCGACACCTTCTTTGCCGGCAATATGGCCGATGTCGTGGGACTGACAGCGGAAACCTGCCGAGTGGCACGTGATACGCTGACGCCTGAGCAATTGGGTCAGTGCGTGTCCGGCGAACTCGCCGCAATCCGCACCGGGCTGACTTTGACCGCGGCCATCTTCTTGATCGGCGCCGTCTTCTTCTTGCTCGCGATGAGGACCGTCGATCACGATCTCGCAAAACTGCGAGAAGCATAAGCCCAGATCCTAAAGCGCTCATAAGACAGCGCTTAGGACCTACTGGCTCATTTGGTACTCGAGGAGGACGAGTTGGCTGACGCAATTGTCGACGCCCCAACAGAGGCGCAATCGGACCCGAATGAGGGCTATGGCAGCTCCGGCTATCGCGCTTATGTGCTGTTCGCGCTGATCGTTGTTTACACATTCAACTTCATCGACCGGACCCTGATTGGCGTGCTCGGCGAACAGATCCGCGAGACGTTTGGCCTGTCCGATTTCATGATCGGGATCCTGTCCGGTCTCGCCTTTGCCGTCCTCTACACTCTGCTCGGCATTCCCTTCGCAATGCTCGCAGAACGAAAGAACCGGACCACAATTATCGCCATCGCCATGGCCTCTTGGAGCGCCATGACCGTCGCCTGCGGCATGGCGCAAAACACAATGCAATTCGCGCTCGCCCGGATCGGCGTTGGGATTGGCGAGGCGGGCTGTTCGCCGCCCTCGCACTCGCTGATCTCAGATTACTTCCCGCCGGAAAAACGCTCCTCGGCGCTCGGCATTTTCGCGCTCGGCATTCCCATCGGTTCGATGCTCGCCGCTTTGGGCGGGGCCTATATCGCGACCCGCGGAGGGCTCGATTGGCGCGATGCGTTTATCTGGATGGGCTTGCCCGGCATTCTTGGCGCGGTCCTTTTCAAGATGACGGTGAAAGAGCCACCGCGAGGTTATTCTGATCCCGGCGGCGCTGCGGCTGCTGCAGCCCGGCAAATGCCATCGCCGTTCACTGTGTTTGGTGAAGTGTTTCGCAAGCCAACCTTCTGGCATGTCTCTCTCGGTGGGGCGATGGCCTCTTTTGCAGGCTATGGCATTGGCCAATTTGTCGCCCCGTTTTGGATGCGCGCGCATGGCCTCGACTTGATGTCGGCCTCGCTCATCTATGGCGGCGTACTCGGCGTTGCGGCGGGGATTGGCACGTTTGGCTCTGGCGTCGTTGCTGACCGCGTCCGCGATCGGCATCCCAATTCAGACAGCTGGTTGCCTGCGATTGGCCTGACCGCCTGCGTGCCGATGATGATCTTTGGTTATAATACTCTGGCTTTCTCGTCTGGCGCGACCGCGATTTGGCTCGCCATTCCAGTGCTCGCTGTCGCGGCAGCGCTTCGCTACACTTATCTCGCGCCCATGTTTGCGGTGACCCAGAAGCTAGTTCAACCGCGCATGCGGGCGACGGCTGCGGCGCTTCTACTCTTCATCGTCAATCTGATCGGGTACGGCCTCGGCCCACCGGCAGTCGGTTGGATCTCAGACCAAGGCACCAAAATGCACTTGGCTCAACTGGAGTCTCCGGTGACCGCATCGGAATGTGGCGGCGTCGAAAAAGCGCTGCTCGCTACCCGCAAAGCCAGAGCCGGCGCTCTGGAAGGCCAAGCTTTGGCGGACGCGCTCGCCACCAATGACACCTATTGCAAACCGGCGCGCGCGATTGGCAATCGTGTTGGCGTGTCCATCGGAGCGCTCTTCCTGCTTTGGGCAGCGCTGCATTTCTACCTCATGGGCCGGACAATGAAGCGCGACCTGTGGACGCCGGACGAGGAGCCCGCTACAGCCTGACACATGGCTGTTTATACAAGCGTTTCAGACGACCAACTCGCAGACTTTCTGAGCGAATATGAGCTCGGAGAGGCAATTGCGTTTAAAGGCATTGCTGAGGGCGTCGAGAACTCAAACTATTATCTCGAGACGACATCCGGACGCTATATTCTGACCTTGTTTGAAAAGCGCACGGACCCAGCGGATCTGCCCTATTTCATCGCGCTGAAGCAGCATCTTGCCGCCAATGGCTATGCCTGCCCGCTGCCGGTTGCGGCCAAAGACGGCAAGGCGCTGCGCAATTTGGCGGGACGTCCCGCGGTGATCATCACCTTTCTGCAAGGGCTCTCGCCGCGCGTGCCGAACGCCGCCCAGTGCCGGCAATTAGGGATCGGTCTTGCGCGCTTACACGCCGCCTCAAGTGATTTTGAGATGGTGCGCGAAAACAGTCTCGGGCCGGAGAGCTGGCACGGGATGTGGACGGGCCGCGGCGAAACCGCGGACAGCTTAAGACCTGGCCTGAGCGAGAAAATCGATGCCGATCTCGCCGTGATTGAGGCGGCGAAAGCCGACTTCTCCGACCTACCCCGCGGAACGATCCATGCAGACTTGTTCCCTGACAATGCGTTCTTTCTCGGCGACACGTTCACGGGCGCGATCGATTTCTATTTCGCCTGCACGGATGCCCTCGCCTATGACCTTGCCGTCTGCCTTAACGCTTGGGCTTTTGAGAATGATGGGTCATTCAATTATTCAAAAGGCAAGAACCTGATCGCTGGCTATGAGAATGTGCGCGCTCTCTCTGAGCCAGAGAAAGCCGCCTTCCCGAGCCTTTGTCGCGGCGCGGCGCTCCGCTTCTTCATGACCCGATTGGTCGATTGGACCGAAACGCCCGCCGACGCGCTGGTAAAACCCAAAGACCCGCTCGACTATGCCGACCGGTTGCGCTTTCATCGCACGGCGCGATCTATTGAAGACTATGGCGGCTAAAGCCCTCCCCCTAAGTCACCGATAGACAGGACGGACACCGCGGCTAGTCTTCCAGTGTAGCGCCCGAAGAGGCCGTTGGAGGAAAACAAACATGCATCCATCGCATCACGCCAAGACGACCCCTGATAAAGCCGCCTATATTATGAGTGGCAGCGGCGAGACGGTGACTTTCGCTGAACTTGACACCCGGTCCAACCAGATCGCACACGCCTTTCGTACGCTCGGCCTCAATCACGGTGATACGCTGGCCATCTTCGCAGAAAACAGCGCCCGCTATTTCGAGATCTGTTGGGCCGCGCAGCGCGCTGGACTTTATTTCGTCTGCATCTCTTCGCGTCTGACAACGCCGGAAGTGGAATACATCATCAAAGACAGCGGCGCGCGCCTATTGATCGCGTCGGCGGGTTTGAAAGCCGTGGCGGAAGAGGTCACCACCGTCACTGACCTTGAGGCCTATTGGTCGATCGATGGAAAGATTGAAGGCTATGAGCCCCTAGAGGGCGTGCGCGCCGGTATGCCAGAAACACCCATTGCAGATGAGCGTGCCGGGTCTGACATGCTCTATTCCTCCGGCACGACAGGCCGTCCGAAAGGCATTCGTCCTCCGCTCCCTGAAGACCCCGCCATAGATGGCACCAATGCGCTGACCATGATCGCGCAGGCCCTCTTCAAGTCGGATCAAGGCGAGACGTATCTCTCGCCGGCGCCGCTTTATCATGCCGCCCCTTTGCGGTGGTGCATGGCGATGACCAAATTCGGGCTCACGCTCATCATCATGGAAAAGTTCGATCCTGAGGAATATTTGGCGCTGATCGAAAAATACAAAGTCACGCACACCCAGCTCGTTCCGACCATGTTTGTGAAAATGCTGAAACTGCCGGAAGAGGTTCGAAGCA
>JBCBDI010000112.1:0-7976 GCA_038529885.1 Pseudomonadota bacterium | reverse complement strand
GATAATGCGACGGCACGAGCTCTCCGGCCATTAACGGCCAATCGGTATAGGACCGGCCTGCATCTAAGCCTGCGACCAAGGCACCGGTTAGCATTTGCACGCTGGTGAGCATTAAGAGCGCGATCGCCATGATCCGAAGCGGGTGTTTGACTTTCACGTGCCGCTGTTCGCCGAGATCGAGCCAAAACCAGGCTGTGATCGCGATGATCAGGAGCGCCAGGCCGAAATGGGTCATCAACCGATAAGGCGCGACATCCAACCGGTCGGTGTCGCCAATCCCGCTCGCCACCATCCACCAGCCAATAAAGCCCTGCAGTCCGCCAAGCGCGATCAGTGCGCCGAGCCGCCAGGCCCATTTCTTGGACAACCAGCCTTTGATGGCGAACCAGACAAAGCCAGCAATCGCGACCAGCCCAATCAGGCGGCCAAACAGGCGATGTCCCCATTCCCACCAATAGATGTATTGGAACTCGGCCATGCTCATATTGTAATTCTGCTGCTGGAACTCGGCGGTGGTTTTGTATTTCTCGAACTCAGCCAACCAAGCCGCTTCGCTAAACGGCGGAAGCGCGCCTTTGATCGGGTCCCATTCAGTAATGGAGAGACCAGAATCGGTCAGTCGGGTAGCGCCGCCAATCAGGATCATGGCGTAGACCATCAAGCCGATCAAGATCAACCAGCGGCGGATCCAGCGTGCGGCAACAGGAGAGATTGCGTCAGGCATAATGCGCTCTATTTGAAGCGATCAACGTGAACAACAAGCGGCCACACGGTCGCAGGAACCGGAAAATAGCAGCCATGCCCCGCTCTCAGCGCCGCATCATCGCCAGCATCATCCTTTTGCTCTTTCTCGCTTTTTGGGTTTGGGGCGCCGCGACCATTGGCTCTCAGCTTGCGACAGCCCCAAAATGGCTGACGCTGATCTTCTATGTCGTCGCGGGGATTGGTTGGGCCGTGCCGCTCAAGCCGGTGTTCAATTGGATGAATTCAGGCCCCGAAGAGAGCTGATCAGTCGCCGTCTTGGATTTTCTTAGCTTCTTGGCGGAGCCGCGCAAACATCTCTGAGACATCTTCATCCTCGTCCTCAGCGGGTTTCTCATCGGATCCAGACAGCTCCTCCAAAGTGAGCTCATCTTCTTCGTCAATAACGAGTTCGGCTTCTACCGGTTCATCTTCTGCCTCTTCAGGCTCTGGCTCTGCGACAGGTTCTGGCGTCTCTGATTCAAAGAGATCGGATGCCGCGCCGCCGAAGCGGCCGATAATGGTCTCTGCCCCGATCAGAGTCTGACCGGCACGCGGCAGAACCTCGACCCCGGCAGGCACATAAATATCGCACCAGCCGCCGAGACGGAGCGTACCAATATTGCGGCCAAGGCGCACCGCGTCGCCCGCCTCGTTGACGATTTCGAGACGCGGCCCGAGCCCGCCGGTGGCGAGGCGCATGCCGACCGCGCGTGATCCGCTTTCCAGCGACACATAAGAGATGGCAAGCCCTGGACGGTCTGGTCGCATCGCGGCGAAAGCGGCAGGATCACCGACTTCAGAAATCACATGATCGATCGCGCCATCCATCGGCGCGTGAATACCATTGGTCTTGGTTGGCCCAACCGCCACGCGCACACGGGTCCAGCCGGTGCCATCGAGGCGCAGCTCATCCGGCGGGGTGGCCCCGCCCACTGAGACGATCAGCCCATCGGTCGGGGCAACGATCAAACCTTCCGCCTCAGGCGAGGTGCGCTCCGCTGTCCGCGTCGCAAAAAGGATCAAAATCGCCGCGAAGAATCCGATCCAAAATAGCGGCCCCCAAAGGATGCCGAGCAGGATGCCCACCAGCCAGGCCGCCAGAGCGCCGACATAGCCTTCAAGGTCAAACCCGCTACGCAGCCAAGGAAAGCTCTTTCGGCTGAAATCTTCGTCTGACATGGGCGATGGCCCTCCCTATTCGGCCGCCACAGATAGCGCATCGCGCTTGGCTTGGCGCGCCCACATATCGGCATATTCGCCTTCGGCTGCCAAGAGCGCATCATGCGTTCCGCGTTCGATGACTTGCCCGGCTTTGAGAACGACAATCTCATCGGCGTTCTGCACAGTCGATAGCCGGTGGGCGACCATCAGCGTGGTCCGGCCTTTCGAGGCTTCGTCAAGCGCATCTTGAACCGCCGCCTCTGTCGCACTGTCGAGCGCCGAGGTCGCCTCATCCAGGACCAGGATGGCTGGGTCGGCTAAGATCACGCGCGCGATACCGACCCGTTGTTTCTCACCGCCAGAGAGTTTGAGGCCGCGTTCCCCGACGCGGGTCTCCCAGCCCTCGGGCAGGGCTTCGATAAAGTCGAGCAATTGCGCCCGCCGCGCCGCATCGCGAAGATCCTCCATGCTAGCGTCTGGGCGGGCATAGCTGATATTGGATTTGATCGTCTCATTGAACAAAACAACGTCTTGCGGCACGAGGCCGAGCGCTTGGCGCAGGCTCTCTTGCGTCACGTCGCGCACATCCTGGCCGTCGATTAATACGCGCCCGCCAAGCACATCATAGAAGCGGAAGAGCAATTTTAACAGCGTCGACTTGCCCGCGCCGGACGTGCCGACAAAGGCGATCTTTTTACCCGCTTTCAGGTCAAAGCTGACATCTTGGACACCGACGGCGCGGGCATCATGGGTAAAGCTGACATCTTCAAAGGCAACATCGCCTTTTGGCGCGCTCAGCACCACGGCATCGTCTTTGTCAGCGACTTCTGGCTTCATGCCGAGCAGGCCGTATAGCTTCTCCAAGTCGACAGCGCCTTGTTTAATCTCACGCCAGGCCCAGCCGAGAATATTGAGCGGCGCATAGAGCGACAAGAACATGGCCATGACGCCCGTCAGGTCGCCAACCATCATCGTGCCTTTGGACACATTCCAAGCCGAGATCACCAAGGCCGCCAAAAGCCCCGCATTCATAGCCAGCGCCTGCGTCGCGTTGAGGACATACATAGAGCGCACCGCATCGACATAGCGTAAATTATAATTGCGCATCGCTTCATTGAAGCGACCAGTCTCACGGGTTTCAGCGGCAAAGGATTTGACCGTTTAAAAATTGGTCAGAATGTCGACGGCAATTCCGCGAAAGCGGGTATCGGCCTCGTTCATGCGGCGACGCTGGCGAACACGCCATTCGGTGATCATCACGGTCGAGACGGCATAAATCACAATCGTCACCACCGCGACCAAAGCCAGCAATGGATCATAGGCAAAGGCCAAAGCGATCGATGCCAAAATCAGGCGGACAATGGTCGGGCCGATATTAAACGCCAGGAAGCGGATCAAATAATCGATCGCACTCGCGCCGCGTTCAATGACCCGGTTCAAGGCGCCGGTGCGCCGCGTCTGGTGAAATCCAAGCGAGAGGCTTTGCGCATGCCCGAAGGCGTCGACACAGGCGATCCTCTGGGCATCCTGGCTGACCGGCGAGAAGAGCCAGTCGCGCAATTGCGGCAGCCCTGCCCCTAAAAAGCGGACGCCAAGGGCAATCGAGAGCCACATCATGGCCGGACCAAACCCAGCGACAATCCCGTTCTGATCTGCCACCAATTTATTGATCGCATAGCCGAGCAGAAGCGGGAACATAACCTCAAGGACCGCTGAGGCGAGCGTCAGCAGAATAGCGAGCACCATGACCGGTCGCCATTTCTTGAGCTCTGGTCGCGCAAGAAGCTTCAATATCCGGCCAATTGAAACGCCAATGCCGCCATCGGCGCTTTCAATTTTATCCGGGTCTGCAGTCTGTATCTGGTCACTCATAGCCCGCCATATGGGGCGCGCCGCGGCGTCTGCATAGGGCGAAGGCTTAAATGAGCCTGCTGTTTTTAATCGCCGCATAAAAAAATCGCGGGCCGTTTCCGGCCCGCGATCGTGTTCAATATCGGAACGTTTAGAAGCGTCCGCTCAGCGTAATTTTCGCATTGAGCGGTGCACCAACGGTCGCTTGGTGCGTGCTGTGAGACGTTGGGAAGTAAGTCTCGTCCAGCAGGTTCTCGATGTTCAGCTGAATGCGCATATCATCTGAGAGGTCATAATAGGCCGCTGCATCAACACGGGTATAGCTTGGCAGGGTTGGGTGTGGACCCGTTGAGCCAATGTCGAAGTCAGTGATGAAAGACTCATCCTGATAGGTTGCGCCGAGACCAAGTCCAAACTTCTCAGTGACGTCATAAGCGCCCCAGATGGAGAACGTATTCTCTGGTAGCTCGCGCGGAAGCTCCGCACCATTGTCCGTCTCGCCTTCGAGATAGCTATAACCAGCGGTTACGAAGAACTGTTCCGTGATCTGCCCTTGGAGTTGCAGTTCAAAGCCTTCGACTTCCAAGCCGCGAACTTCGAAGTCCTCGCCGGTCACATCATCGCGGTCTGCGCGTGTTTGATCGTTTTGGAAGTAGGCTGCGGTAAAGCTGAGGCCGGGCTGGAAGTCCCACTTCAAGCCGATTTCTGCCTGCTCATACTCATCAGGGTCCAGGCTGCCTGTGCTGGCAAATTGCTCGCCTGACCGTGGGAGGAAGGCTTCGCTATAGCTGGCATAGATCGAGATATTCTCTTGCGGCTTGTAGATGACACCAACACGTGGAGAAATCTCTTCATCTGTACGATCGGTCGTGACCGGAGCGGTCGGATCGAAAAGATTGGTTGTGCTTTGGTCAAAGCTATCGAACCGCGCACCAAGGACGATGTCCAAGTTCGGGCTGACTTCGATTTGGTCCTGAAGGAACAAAGAGAAGACCTCAACCGTGCTTTCATTGCGGTCATTCAGAGCGCCGTCAGCGAAGAAATTATTGGTTGTTGGTTCGCCTGCGCCGGTGATGACGCCGGTCATTGGATCAACAAAATTGTTGAAGCCTGTGCCCATGCCGCCTGAAAGGTCCAGCGGACGGGTGATCGCGAAGATCTCATTGTCATCGGTAAAGCCGTTTGTGCTCCAGCGGGTGTTGAAGCGATCATTGTCGTTGCTGGTGTCGAGATATTCGGCACCTGCAATCAAAGTGTGGCCAATGCCGCCGGTCTGGAACTCACCGACGAGGTTACCTGAAAGTGTGAGGCGCTGGCGCTGCGTGGTATCGACATAACCGTCGAGGGTCACAAAACCAGGATTGAGCGCCTCATCATAACCTGATGCGTAGAAGTTCTGATACAGCTTGTCATAGTCGCCATAGGCGATCGTGAAGTTACCTTTGAGGGCCTCAGAGAACTCATGCTGAAGGTTCGCGCGAAGGATATGTGCCTCGAACTCGGCGGTGTTGAGCTCTGGGTCACCGAACACAATGTCTTCGAACGCTTCAACCGGACGTCCATCTGCGCCTGTCGGAATACCCCGGTCGATGAAACGCTCGTGATTGGCGTACTCATAAGACACATCCAATGTGGTCGCAGGCGTCAGCGCAAAGCGTGCCGTTGGGTTGATGCCGTAATTGTCGCCATCATAGAAATCGCGGTGATTTTCCAAGCTTTCATAGTATGCGTTGAGGCGGAAAGCGGCATTGTCGTTGATCTGCAGGTTGGTGTCGAATTGACCGGCAAACGCGCCAAACGTGTCCACGCTTGCCTGATAGCCCGTGAAGGCTTCTCCGATTTGCGCCTTTTTCGTTACGCGGTTGAGAATACCGCCTGTCCCGCCGCGTCCAAAGAGAAGTGCGTTCGGGCCACGGAGGATCTCAACTTGCTCGAGATTGTAGAGCGCGCGGTAATACTGAACATCGTCGCGAACGCCGTCGACAAAGAAGTCAGCGGTTGAACGAACACCGCGGAAGACGATGGCATCGCGGTGCCCCTCGCCTTGCGTATTGTTCACGCCAGGCGTGTAGTTGATGATGTCACCAATACTATCAAAACCACGCTCAAGGATTTGATCTGCAGACACAATCGTCAGACTCTGAGGTACATCGATAATTGGCGTCGGTGTGCGCAGGGCGTTGACCTGGTCAGAGTACAAGTACTGTCCGACAACAACGATTTCGTCTTGGACGGACGCGGCTTCGTCGTCGGCTGTTTGCGCCATTACTTGCGGAGTCGCGAGCAGGGCAGAAACCGCCGTGGCTGTCAGAATTCGGGAGGTGAATTTGGTCATTTATGCAGTCCTTTGTGTTCCAAGGCGCGGACATATACTGTTGAGAATGGTTTGCAATCTCGGTTTGCATGTAAAATTGTTTACACGCTAAAAGTGTCTCTGAAATGCCACACAGGAGGCAGGCCCCACCTGAACGAAGGTCTTTGGACGATGCGAAACGCTCGTCTTTTAGCCGCATAAACGCGCTTTAAAACTGGTTTTTGAAAACGGCTTCCGATATGCAACACACGTTTTGAATCAAAGGCGGAGCTATGGCCGATTTAAAGTCTGTATGTGTGTATTGCGGCTCATCGAATGATGTGAAGCCGGACTATCTGCGGCTGGCGCAGGATCTGGGCCGCACGCTGGCCCAGCGCAATATTCGCTTGGTCTATGGTGGCGGCGGGGTTGGCCTAATGGGCGCGTGTGCGCGGGCGGTGCATTCCGATGGCGGCGAAGTGCTTGGCATCATGCCGCGCTTTCTCCTGCAGAAAGAACGGATCTTTGATGAGGTCCCGCATGAGATTGTCGACGATATGCACACGCGCAAACAGCGCATGTTCGATGAGAGCGATGCCTTTATCGTGCTGCCGGGCGGTATTGGCACCCTCGAAGAAGCCGTTGAGATGTTGAGCTGGGCGCGCCTCGGCCTGCACGCCAAGCCGATGGCCTTTTTAGATGAAGACGGCTTCTGGGCGCCCTTCTTTGAGCTGATGGATCACATCATTGACGGCAAGTTCACGCCGGAAGAGTTTCGCGCTGCTTTGGTCCATGAAGATACACCGGAAGCTGCGATCCAAGCGCTGTGCGACCGCGTGGTGAAGCTCGGCGACTAAGCCGGCCCCACCCGCGCCATCTTGAAAGCCGCGAACAACAAAGCCGATCCGGCAACCCGGTTCACACTTTTGATGATCCACGGCTTGGCGCCGCTGGTCGCCAGCGTATGCCCGAGCTGCGCATAGACGGTGTAGATGATCAAATCGATGGCCAGCGTTACCCCGCCCATGAGCAGGATCTGAGGCAAGATCGCGCGCGTCGGATCAATAAATTGCGGCAAGATCGCTGCAAAATAGAGGAGCGCTTTGGGGTTGGCGAACTCCACCGTGAACCCGGTCGCGAACAAGACTGAGCGCCGGGAGCGCGCGGCCTTCTCGACTTGCAAGCCGCCGGACTTCGACCGGATCGCTGACACGCCGAGATAGATGAGATAAGCCACCCCGACCCACTTGATCACCGCGAAGAGCGTGTGAGAGGCGATGATCAAAGAGGCGATACCTGTCGCGGACAGAGCGAAATAGACGGCATTGGCGAGCGCGATTCCCGCAACACCAAAGACTGCGCGGCTCACCCCATTGGAGGCCCCTTGCGACGCCGCCGTGATTGCGGCTGGACCCGGCGAAAAAACCACAACAAATGTGGTCACCGCGAAAATCGTGAAGACTTGTAACTCCATGATGCACTCCCGTTTTCAAACTCGATGCATCCTGAAAATTATGCAGGGGCGCGTCCGGTCGCCACCCGCATCATGCTGGCCGCGCCGGAAAATTTCCGGCGATGACAGAGTCTCACCGTCAATTTATAGGGAGGTATGGAAACCCTGGACGAAAAAGACCGAAAGCTGCTGGTAGCGCTCAAACAAAATGCGCGCGCGAGCTTAGTTGCCTTGGCCCGCGACATTGGCCTCTCACGCAGCGCAACGCATGACCGGATCGTTCGGTTGGAAGAAAAAGGGGTCATCCAGGGCTATACGATCATTGAACGCCCGGATGTGTCGCCGGGCCTGCGCGCCTTTTTGACGGTGCAGCTTGAGCCTTCCACACGCGACTTTGACATCGCCCCGGCGATCTCAAAAAAGTCGGGCGTCGAAGATACGTTCTGCTTGACCGGCGATATCGACATCCTCGTC
>JBCBDI010000111.1:0-8031 GCA_038529885.1 Pseudomonadota bacterium | reverse complement strand
CGTTCCATATCTTCAGCAGCGGCCGCATCGTCTAACAGGTTCGCCCCGCCTTGAATGATGAGGCGCCGGTCTTCTCCGGGGGCCGCGCCGCTCCACTCAGCCAGTCCGCGCTGGACCAAGTCGGCGGCTGCCGCGTCCAGCTGAGCCTGGTGCGCGGCGATCTCAGCACGTACCTCAATCGCGGCTTCGTGCAACGTGCGGCCCTTCATGCGGGCGGCGAGATAATTGCCCGCTTCAATCAAAACCGTTTGCGGCAAGCCCGCGGGGATTTTCACCAACCTGTTTTCAACATCACCTTGTTCTTTGACCAACACGCACAGCGCTTCACCGGTTGAAAGCGGCACAAACTCAACATGCCGAACAGCCGCGTCTTGGGTCGGCGAAGAGACAAGGCCCGCCCCGCCTGCGAGCCCGGACAAAAGGGACGACGCTTCTTTCAGCACGCCGCCAAGATCCCGCCCGGCTGAACTTAAGCGCGCCTCAATCGCGGCGCGGTCATCCTGGCCGGGATCCCCCATTTCCAGAAAGCCATCGACGAAGAGGCGAAGGCCTGCATGCGTTGGCATTCGCCCAGCAGAAACATGCGGCGCATCGAGCAAGCCGAGCTCGGTGAGATCGGCCATGACATTGCGGATCGAGGCGGCCGACAGCTCAATGCCTGCCTTTGACAGGGTGCGCGAGCCAACCGGCTCACCGGTCTCAAGGTAAGTCTCAACGATCTGTTTGAAAATATCGCGCGAGCGCTGGTTTAACGCCTGCATGATGGAAGTATCCGCACTCATAAGTGTTGAATAAGGTCTGCTGGGCGGAGTTTCAATCGCCAAGGCCGCCCATAGCCTCACCCGTAACAGGATGATTGAAGCGCGAGACTCGGCCAGCATAGAAGTCTGCGACCTTCTCCATATCGGCATCATAATCACCGCTCGGGATTAGTGCGCCGTCGAGCCCGCCAAACTTGTTTTCATAGTCTATGAATCCCAGCCCAACCGGGACTTTGGCGGCGAGCGCGATATTGTAAAACCCCGTCTTCCAGGCTTTGACGTCTGCCCGTGTGCCCTCCGGCGCGATGACCAAACAGAGCTCATCAGAGGCTTCATACGCATCGACCACTTGCTGGACGAGGTTGGACGAGCCGGAGCGGTCGACGGGCAATAGACCCCACCAGCGCATCAGCCAGCCAAACGGGCCTTCGCCGAGACTTTGCTTGCCCATCCAACGCACCGGGATGCGATAATAAAACGCAATCCCCAGCATCTGCGTGAGGTCCCAATTGGTCTCATGCGGCGCGGCGATGATCACCATTTTCTTATCCGTCGGCGCCGCGCCGAGGACCTGCCATCCGAACAGCCGGTACAGTCCATAGAAGAGCAAGCGCGCGAACTCATATCCGACGCTGCGAGGCGGGCGTTTGGACTGTTCAGCCCGGGCCTTCATCTCGTCAATGTCCAAACTCCGTCCTCCCGCGCTGGACGTCAGCCTAGACACAGAAGCCAAAACCCGCAATTTGCGCCCTGCAGCAGATTTGATGAGAGACCAAAACCGATGACCGACTTTGCCCGCCCTTCCGGCCGCGCCGCTGACCAGCTTCGTGAGATTGCGCTCGAAACCGGCGTCACGCGCTATGCCGAGGGCTCTTGCCTGGCAAAGTTTGGCAACACCCATGTTCTGTGCACAGCCAGCTGGACCGACAAAGTCCCGGGCTGGATGCGTGGCACGGGCAGCGGCTGGGTGACGGGTGAATATGGCATGCTACCACGCGCGACCCATACGCGGGGTCGCCGCGAAGCCGCGGCGGGCAAACAGTCAGGGCGCACCCAAGAAATCCAGCGCTTGATCGGACGGTCCTTGCGTTCTGTCGTTGATCTGGAAGCGCTTGGCGAGAACCAGATCACCATTGATTGCGACGTCATCCAAGCCGATGGCGGCACACGGACAGCTTCCATTACCGGCGGCTTCGTCGCTTTGGCATTGGCCTGTCGCTACCTCAAAGATGAAGGCGTGATCACCCGCGATCCAATCCTGAAACAGGCCGCCGCGATCTCAGTTGGCCTCTATAAAGACGTGCCCGTCCTCGACTTAGACTATCCTGAAGACAGCGCCGGTGAGGCCGATATGAACGTTGTGATGAGCTCCGATGGCGGGATCATTGAACTGCAGGGCACCGGCGAAGAACGTCCTATGACGCGGGCGGAGGTCGATACGATGATGGCGCTTGCCGAGAAAGGCTGCACCGAGCTCTTCGCCGCTCAGAAAGCCGCGATCGGCTAAGCGATGGAGCGTCTTCTCCCTTTTGCCGCGCAGATTGGTGAAGCGCTGAAATCGCGCGGTGAGACGATTGCGATTTCAGAGTCCTCGTCTGGAGGATTGATCTCAGCGGCTCTGCTCGCGGTGCCAGGCGCTTCAACCTTTTATCGCGGCGCGGGCGTCATCTATACGCCGCAAGCGTTTCGCGGCCTCATGGGCCTCGGGCGAGACGACATCAAAGGCATGCGCTCGGCAACTGAGCCTTATGCATTGCTTATGGCGAGGACGATCCGAGAGAAACTCGACGCCACTTGGGGCCTCTGTGAGACCGGCGCGTCTGGGCCGAGTGGCAATGGCTATGGTGATGCGGCGGGGCATGTTTGTGTGGGCGTGGCGGGCCCGGCAGAAGTCTCGCGTTCGCTGGAAACAGGCCTCAGCGACCGCACACAAAACATGTATCTGTTTGCAGAAGCCGCGCTGGGGCTTTTGTCAGAGCAGCTAGGCTAAGCCGCTTCGCTTTTCTCGTTCGACTGGCCGTCCTCGAAAACGAGGATATCGCCTGGCTGACAATCCAGCTCGCGGCATAGAGCTTCCAGCGTTGAGAAGCGAACCGCTTTGGCTTTGCCGGTCTTCAAAATGGACAGGTTGGCCAAGGTGACGCCGACGCGTTCAGACAGTTCTGTCAGCGACATTCTTTTTTCCAACAAAACCCGATCAAGGGTCACACGAATAGACATGTCATGGCCCTCCTAAATTGTCATTTTCTCTTCTTCGCGAAGGCGGGTGCCCTCTTTGAAGACTTGCGCCAGAATGAGAAGCACGATCACAGCTCCCCAAACAGCCAGATTGATATTTATGTTCGCCACATAACCATCGCCGAGATCCACGGTCGCGGCGAGAATGAGCACGGACGCCATGCGGATCAATTCGATCAGGCCAATGGCCACCGCGATCTGCGTCAGGCGCGGCGCATTCTCAGGCACGAAGGGATCGCCATCGGCGAGTGTCGATAGGATTTTCCGCAGCTGCGCGCAGATATAGGCGATACCAGGCGCGAACACGGCGAGCCCGACCAGGGCCGCTACGATCCGTCCGGCTGGAACACCATCAGCGCGGGCTTCGACCAGCGGCAGGTCTAGCTCACCGCCGTTTAAACTGCCCATCAGGCCAATGCTCAAAACCACAAATAGGAAGAGCCCAAACACGATGGCGAGCCAGAAAATCACCGTAACCACGGTTGACAGAAACGCCGCCATTGAATTTTTGCGGGGTTCAGACATGCGTGTGCGTCATCCTTTTGTCATTTCATTTGTCGTTTCGCTACATTTGTCACATAGCAGAAAGTCACGAACTTACCGTTAAACGATAAGGTAATTCGTTCAGAAAGCAAGAACGGAGCCACAGGGCATGACACGTAAGCTGGAACCCGGAAAACTGATCGCAGCGACGCACAACAAGGGCAAAGTGTCTGAACTGAAAGACCTTTTTGAACCGCTCGGGTTTGAAGTCGTGTCCGCTGCGGACCTGGATTTAGACGAGCCAGAAGAAACTGAGCTCACATTTGAGGGCAATGCGCTCATCAAAGCGCGGTTTGCCGCTCAAGCGACCGGTGCCCCTGCCCTGTCTGACGATAGCGGTCTCGAAGTCACCGCCCTTGGCGGCATGCCCGGCGTGCATACCGCGCTTTGGGCAGGCGAGCCTCGAGACTTCTATGTCGCCATGGAAAAAGTGGAGCGCGAACTTCAAGCCATTGACGCCCAAGATCGCAGTGCAAATTTTGTCAGTTGCCTCGCTGTGGCTTGGCCAGATGGCCATGAAATGACGTTTCGCGGCGAATCTCATGGGACTTTGACCTGGCCGCCGCGCGGAGAGATGGGATTTGGTTATGACCCGGTTTTCGTGCCGGTCGGATTCGACGTCACTTATGCCGAACTTGAGCCGGCGCAAAAGCATGCCATGAGCCACCGCGCGGCGGCGTTTGAGAAGCTGAAAGCGGCCCTCCTCTAATGCTTGGCGTCGGGCCTGAATACGGCTTTGGGCTTTATATTCATTGGCCTTTTTGCGCGCGCATCTGCCCCTATTGCGACTTCAACGTCTATGCCGCCAAGGACCGTGACAGCGAGGATTTGGTCGACGCGATCCTCGCTGATTTAGAGTCGCATAGAAAATTATTACCCGCCCACCCTGAACTCGACTCTATCTTCTTCGGAGGCGGCACCCCCTCGCTTTTGCGGGGGCATCAAGTGGCGAAAATCATAGGCAGAGTGGCGACACTGTATGGGCTCAATGGGGACGCCGAGGTGACTCTGGAGGCCAATCCAAATGACATTTTGCGGCACGATCCGCGCGATTGGGCGAACGCGGGCGTTAACCGTGTGTCTCTTGGTGTTCAGTCTTTGGATGATGAGGCGCTGCACTTTTTGGGACGCGACCATGATGCAGGCGCGGCCTTGAAAGCGCTCGACCGCATTCAACCCGTTTTCGACAATCATTCGGTTGACCTCATCTATGCCCGGCCCGGACAGAGCCTCGACCAATGGGAAGCAGAGCTGACCGACACGCTAGCGCTCGGCGCACCGCATTTGTCGCTCTATGAGTTAACCATCGAGGAGCGCACCGCCTTTGGGAAACGCGCCGCTCGCGGGGAGCTGACGCCGATGGAAGACGATGCGCAGGCCGACCTTTATGAACTCACCCAAGAGATTTGCGAGGCACGGGGATTGCCCGCCTATGAGGTCTCCAATCATGCCCGCTCTGAGGCCTATCAATCGGCGCATAATCACATCTATTGGGCGAGCGGCGATTGGATCGGTGTCGGTCCGGGGGCGCATGGGCGGCTGACTTTGCAAGGCCGACGGATCGCAACTGAGGCAGCGCGGCGCCCGGGGGAGTATGTTTCGTCCCCGGCGCCAAACCCGTCTGACCTGTCCCAATCTGATACAGCTCGCGAGTTTCTGGCGATGGCGCTGCGCCCGCTTTCGGGCTTAGACCTGACGCGGTTTGAGCAATTGTTCGGGCAAGCCCCGGACCCAGGAACACTGCAAGACTTGGAAGAGAGCGGTCATGTTGAGGTCAGCGGATCGGCGCTGCATCTCACCCAAAGCGGGCGACTTATGGCGGATTATATTGCGAGCCTTCTGGCGCCCTATTGATAGCGCGCGAGCGCTTCATCCAGGATGCGCTCTAAGTCTTTCACGGTGGTGACGTGCTTCATCGTGTTGCAATAGGGCCGGTAGCGCGGCAATTCGCTATCGCCGCTGCCCCACATGCTTTCGCCTTCCGGGGTCAGCCAGATGACGCGTTTGACCCGCGCGGCAGCTTCTCGGAAAAGATCGAGCCGCGGGTCGCCATAATTCGAGCGACCATCGCCGAGAATGATCAATGTGGTCCGGCGGTCCAGGACATCCCAATGGTTCATCTTCAGATCCGACAGCGATTGCCCATAATCGGTGGAGCTCATGCCAATCGAGTTGATGATCTGATCCATGGCGACGGTGAAGTCTTCACGCTCAAGCGTGTCCCCGACTTTTTCCAAGCGGCCTGAAAAGGCGAAGGATTCAATGTCCGGCACCGCTTCGTTCAGGCTGTAGAGCAGCATCAGGAAGAAACGGACAACGCGCGAAACCGACCCTGAGACATCGCAGACGGCGACAATCTTTGCGCGGTCTCGCTTGGTTTGCTTCCAGGCAAGATCAAACGGCACCCCGTCAAAGCCAGCATTGGCGCGCAGCGTCTTGCGGACATCGAGCTGGCCGCGATTTTTCTTGCGACGGCGGCGCGAATGCTTGGTCGCAAGGCGTTTGGCGATCTTTTGAACCAGAACCTGCATGCGCCCGAGATCGCGCACATCAAGCGCGGTGAGCGCGGTCTCAGCGAGCACATCTTCGCGGAACGCTAGGGTTGCGCCTGCACCATAGGTTTCGAAGGCTTGTTTGGCGTGTTCGCGGGCGCGCGAGAACATCTGTTTGCGGCCTTCGATCAGCTCTTCAGCATGGGCTTGGCCTTCTTCAGTGCGCTCGCGAAAGGCTTGCATCATCTCGCCTTCCAAGCGCTCTACACCGAGTGAGCGCATCATTTGCTGGGCGTAATAAGAGATCTGCGTCGAAAAGCGGATCTCTTGCAGACCCGCCTCTTGGCCAGCCCGCTCCATAGCAATGGCGATGGCGGTCTCGTCGCCGCTTTCGAGCAAGTCCAACATGTCGCCGGGCCCATCGGAGTCTGTCTGGTCTTGAGACACTTGCTCCTGCGGCACTTCGCTTTGCGGCAAGGCTTGGCGCGAGAAATAAAGATCGAACAGGCGGTCATGTGCGAGCTTCTCAGCGGGCGATTTCGCCAACACGCAGCGCAGCGTGTCAGACAGTCTTTGCCGATCCGCATAGCCGATCAGCTTCACCGCTTCGGCCGCATCAATCGCCTCACCGGTCGAGACGCGCACATCGGCAGAGCGGAGCGCGCGAATGAAATCGGTGAGGACCTGCTCGGCCATTTACCCGGTAGACGCCGCCGCCCGCGCCAGCGTGCGCACGTCCTTATCGACGGCTTGAATATCGCTCTCATGCTTGAGCAAGACGTTCAGGGTTGAGCGGACCATCTCCTCGTCGAGCTCTGTCGCATGCATCAATAGCAACGTGCGGGCCCAATCGACGGTCTCAGAAATGGAGGGGCGTTTGCGAATGTCGAGATCGCGCAAGCCTTGAACAAAGTCGACCAATTGCTTGAGCAGCGCATCCGAGACGTCCGGCACGCGAGCGCGGACAATGGCTTGCTCGCGTTCAGCTTCTGGGAAGTCGATGTGCAGATGCAAGCAGCGGCGCTTCAGCGCGTCGCCGAGCTCGCGAATATTGTTTGAGGTCAGGATGACCAACGGCGGCACTTGCGCGCGGATCGTCCCAATCTCAGGAACCGTGACCTGATAATCAGACAGGACCTCCAGCAGATAGGCCTCAAACTCCTCGTCCGACTTGTCGATCTCGTCGATCAGCAGAACCGAGCCTTTGTCTTGCTTCATTGCGGTGAGCAGTGGGCGCGGCTCGAGGAAGGTTTCTGAATAGAAGAGGTCTTCGAACGAGGTCAGCTTTTCAAAAGCCGCATTGAGCGTGCCTGCGCCGTCCATCACCTCGCCGAGTTTTTCTTTCAGAAGCTGCGTATAGAGGAGCTGCTTGCCATATTTCCACTCATAGAGCGCTTTGCCTTCATCCAGGCCCTCATAGCACTGCAAACGGTTGAGAGAGACATCCAGAAAGCGCGCCATAGACGCGGCGAGATCGGTCTTACCGACCCCGGCAGGGCCTTCAATCAGGATCGGCTTGCGCAGATTGTGAGCGAGATAGATCGCGGTCGAAATCTCACGCGTCGAAATATAGCCGACCGATTCCAGACCGGACGTGATGGCGTCAATCGATGTGAGGGTCTCATAACCTGTTTTCGTCATGGCCTCGTCCTACTGATCGGTTCTGGGGTCGGCAAGAATGACCTTGAGGTAAGGCAGCTGTCATTGCCTGGCCAAAAGGAAAGCCTCAGCCTAGGGTTTCAGGTCTCAGCGACCTTGGAGAGTGATCGATGCGCCCTGTCTTCCTAAGTGCCCTCGCCTTTTGCATGACCGCGGCGTGCCAAGCGCAAGAGGCTGTGCAGCCAGAGCCCAGCGAAGAAGCGGTAGCGGCTTGGCGCAATGTGTTGCCGGAGAATTTGCTGCTCATCGAGACCGCGCATGGCCCCATCGCGATTGAGTTTAATCCGAGCTTCGCGCCCAATCATGTTGCGCAATTTCGGTCTCTCGTTCGGCAAAAG
>JBCBDI010000110.1:0-8035 GCA_038529885.1 Pseudomonadota bacterium | reverse complement strand
TCGAACCAGGCCATCCTGCCTTTGCGCGGTAAGATTTTGAATGTCGAGCGCGCACGGTTCGATAAGATGCTCTCATCTGACCAGGTCGGCACGCTGATCATGGCGCTTGGCGCGGGCATTGGCCGCGAAGAGTTCGATATTGAGAAGCTTCGCTACCATAAGATCGTCATCATGACGGACGCGGACGTTGACGGCGCACACATTCGGACGCTGCTCCTGACCTTCTTCTATCGTCAGATGCCAGAGGTGATCGAAAAGGGATATCTCTACATCGCCCAGCCGCCGCTCTACAAAGTGATGCGCGGAAAATCTGAGCGCTATCTGAAAGACGATGATGAGCTCAACACCTATCTCATCGAATCCGGCACCGATGGCGAAGTACTGATCCTTGCCGATAGCACGCAAATCGCTGGCGAAGACCTGCGCGAGCGGGTGCGGGCTGCGGCGCAGTTTAAGCAAGCACTATGGCGTCTCTCTTTGCGGGCGCCGGGCGACATTGTCGAGCAAGCGGCGATTGCCGGGGCCTTAGCCCCTGGGGCCTCAGACGAGGAAGCCAAACGCGCCGCCGACCGGCTCAACATCATCGCTGAAGAAGGCGAAGATACGTGGGAAGGCCGGTTCGAGGACCATAATTTGATCCTAGTGCGCGAAGTGCGCGGGGTTGAAGAAAAGGCGGTTCTGGACGCGCAATTGCTGGCAAGCGCAGACTCAGCCCGCCTGAACGGCATCGCTCAGAATATCCGCCCGATCTATGTCGAGCCCTCTATTCTGCGTAATGAGAAAGCCGGTGAGATCACCGTCACGGGACCGGTCAGCTTACTCGAAGCCGTGCTCGCATCGGGACGCAAAGGCCTCAAGATCCAACGCTATAAGGGTCTCGGTGAAATGAACGCAGACCAGCTCTGGGAAACCACGCTGGACGAGAATGCGCGCACATTGCTGCAGGTCAAAGTCGATGATGCGCTGGAAGCTGGAGATATGTTCTCACGGCTTATGGGCGACGTGGTTGAGCCTCGACGGCAGTTCATTCAGGACAATGCCCTCGAAGCTGAAGTTGATGTTTGAGACACCAAGACAAGTTACATTTGCAACGCCGCAAACATGTGCTGAATATTGTGTAATCAACACATTTTTACTTGCGACCTTAGCGTGAAATCTGCATAAAAATGCGCATGGGGACAGCAAATGACACCTGCATCATAAGCGGCGTCTGGTCCGGTCGCTTTAGGCGTGAGCATGACAATGCCGACCCCGTTCCCTATTCTGCTTGGCTCAACATCACCAATGGTCGTTTGGCCGGGTCGATGCTGGAACCCAATTCATTTGCAGAAGGGCACGGCGATGAGCTTGACGCCACCCTGCGCGGCCATGTCGATGGCAATGAAGTGATCTTCCTCAAAACCTATCAAGGCCTTGATCAGGAACCGATCTATTATGAAGGCGAGATCATGGATGATGGCAATCGCATTGTCGGCCGCTGGTATTTTGGCTGGCCGGACGAGATTACCGGAACCTTCGAAATGAGCCGAGATGGCGTGAGAGAGACGAGCCAACAAAGCTCGAACGAGCGCGCCTCGTCTTAGCCGGTTCTTTTTTTAGGCGAGCGTGAAACTAGCGCTGGCCATCTTCAAACCTCAGACCTAAAGCCAAAAGATGCTTACGCGTTTGCTTTCCGCGCCGCTGCTGATCGCAGTGATCGCCATCGGCCTTGGATCGGCCGTAGACGCTATGGTGAAAGGCATCGCCCCTGATGCCGGGCTGCATCACTTGCTGGCCTGGCGCTATTTGTTCGGCGCGACGCTCGCGCTTGCGATCTTCCGCGCGCAGAAACGCGCCATCCCGACTTGGAATGCCACCCGCTTTCATATGCTGCGGGGCGTTGTTCAAGTCGGCGCCGGGTTCACATTCTTTTTCGCGGTGATCCATTTGCCGCTAGCCGTGGCGACCATCATCGGGTTTACGGCGGCGCTCATGGTGCCCTTCATCGCGTGGGTTCTGCTCGGCGAACGGGTTTCGCTGACGGCGATGGCGGCGACGGTCGTCGGCTTTATTGGCGCCATGCTCGCGGTGGCCGGTCGCCCGCAATCGGCGAATGCCAGCGATCTGTGGATGTGGGGCGCGGCAAGCTGTTTCTTGGCCGCGTTTCTTTATGCGCTCGGGCTTGTGCTTTTGCGGATGCGGGCCACCCATGAAGATGCAACGACGATTGCCATGTACACCAATGTCATTCCTTGCCTGCTCTTACTGCCGATCACATTCGGCGTGCTTGGCGCGCCCGACTGGAATGACATTCCGCTGTTTCTGATGCTCGGCGTCTTGGGATTTACCGTCTGGTATCTGATGACGCTCGCCTATGCTCGCGCGCCGGCACAAAAGCTTGCGCCCTTAGAATATACGGCGCTGATCTGGAGCGGCATATTTGGATCGGTCTTCTTCGCAGAATTTCCGGGATGGCAGACTTGGCTTGGCGGCGCGATCATCATCGCAGCCTGTCTGATCGTCGCATTTGAATCGCGTTTCATCACTCGAAAAGAGACTGGCCAGCCGGTCAGCGATTTGCCGGAATAGACTTTACGCGTCGGTTAGATCGCGGTGGCGCTCCAACATGCCATCCAAGGCTTCAGCGCCATTCTCGCCCATATACGGGACCACCAGCAGCATGAATTGCAGCACGGTGTCATGGATCAAAGCGGGGCCGTCGCGGTCACTGCCTTCAATCAAATCATGGCTCAGCCAGAAGGTGAGCGTCGACAGCATTTGTTGAACCAAAGGCGCTTGCAGGCGGCGATCAATCTGGATGAGGTCACGCTTTTCGAGCTGGCTGAGAACGCTTTCAATCGCTTGGCGCTTCATTGCCAGGATCTTGCGGAACCGGCTCGCCATGGCCGGGTAGCGCTCCATCATGTCTCCGACATTGCGATAGAAGAAGCGGAAATCGTAAATCTCTTCGAGCACGATATAGACAAAGACCCAATTGTCCTCGACCGAGGTGACCGCGCCATGCGAACCGCCCAGGATGATTTTCATCTCTTCTTCAAAGCGATCAAACAAAGCCGAGATGATCGGCTCTTTACCTTTGAAGTGATAGTAAAGATTGCCCGGCGACATATCGAGCGCGTTGGCGATGTCCACGGCCGTCTGTTTGGCTTCCCCTTCACTATTGAAGAGGTCCAAGCTGACATCAAGAATACGATCGCGTGTTTTCATCTTTTCCGGTTCGCGTGAAAGCTGAATGGCCTGTTTGCGCAGTATATTTGACAGTAAAAGGTCAATATGGAACGAATTTGATCGGCAAAGGTTATTCAAATTTAGACTCTTAACCATAAGAGCAAGCCTTATGCCGGGCGAGGCAAGCCTCGTCTTTTGGAGGAAATCGGAGGCATCCCCATGAGTAAGACCGCGGACTATATCGGTCAGGCAGCAGCTGACTCGACCAACGCGCTGAACCCGCTTCTCGGCGGTTTGAATCGGCAGGAGCTACTAGGCTCTGTCGCAATGATGCTGCGTCGGACGAGCATCTCGCCCGCGGCGAATGTCAAATTTGCCGGCAAGATGGCGAAAGAGAGCTACGACATTATCTCGGGCAAGTCCGAACGCTCACCGGAGCGGTCTGATAAGCGCTTCCGCGATCCGGCTTGGACGAATAATCCATTCTATAAGCGCGGCATGCAGACCTATCTCGCCATGCAAGAGCATTTAGAAGATTGGGTCGGTGACCTGAAACTCGGCGAAATGGAACATGCGCGCGCGACCTTCGTGATGAATATGATCACCGATGCGATATCGCCGACCAATGCTTTGGCGACCAATCCAGCCGCTAAGAAACGCGCCATCGATAGTGGCGGCCTGTCGCTGATCAAAGGTCTGCAAAACGCCTATGAAGACCTGACCAAGAATGGCGGCATGCCGAGCCGCGTTGATAAGAGCCCATTCGTGGTCGGCGAGAATGTCGCCATCACGCCCGGCAAAGTGGTCTGGAAGAATGAGATGATGGAACTCATTCAATACACGCCCGTGACCGAAGAGGTCCGCGAGATCCCGTTCCTCAACATCCCGCCGCAGATCAATAAATATTATGCGAGCGACTTGGATCCGATCACCAGCATTGTGCAATTCCTGCTCAAGAACGGCTTTCAGACTTATATCATCTCTTGGCGCAACCCGACCAAAGAGCACAAAGACTGGGGCCTATCGGAATATGTCGATAGCCTGATCCAGTGCACCGAAGTGATCAAAGAGATCAGCAATTCGGACAAGATCAACGTCTCTGGCGCCTGCTCTGGCGGGATCACCACAGCGACCTTTGCGAGCCTCTTGGCCGCTGCGGGCGATGACCGGATCAATTCGCTGACGCTGCAAGTCTGCGTACTCGACCCAGAGCCCGATGATAGCGAGCTTGGCTCGATGGTGTCCGAGCGCAGCCTCGAAATCGCGCGCCGTTATTCACGTCGCAAAGGCATTTTGAAGGGCGACGACCTCGCGCGCATGTTTGCTTGGATGCGCCCGAATGACTTGGTATGGAACTATGTCGTCAATAATTATCTGATGGGCGAAGACCCACCGCCATACAATGTTCTGTTCTGGAATGATGACACCACAAATCTGCCAGCACAGCTGCATTCAGACTATCTCGATTTCGGCTTGCAGAAGCCGTTTACCAACCCAGGCAAAGTCGAAATTGCCGGCCATATGGCCGATCTCACCAATTTCGACCGGGATACGTTCATCGTCGCTGGCGTGACCGACCACATCACGCCTTGGAAAGCGGCCTATCGGACGACCCAATTGATCGGCTCGAAAAACATAGAGTTTATCCTCTCAAACTCCGGCCATATCCAATCGCTACTCAACCCACCCGGTAATCCAAAAGCGAAATACTTTCGTAATGCGAGTATTGAGCCGACGGCGGATGAATGGGCAGCTGGAGCTGAAGAAGTTGCTGGATCATGGTGGACGCGTTGGGCAGAGTGGCTGCACGACCATTCTGGCAACATGAAGCCAGCGCCAAAAGAAGGCGGATCTGAGCAGTTCCAACCGCTCTATGATGCGCCAGGAAAATATGTGTTTGACTAAAGGCGACAAGACCTTCGCGCGGCACTGACAGGAGAAGGAGGCCCGAATGGCCACCAGAAAAACGTCCGGCGGTGCCTCATCGCGCTTGCCAAATATCAGTATGGAAACCATTGGCGCGTTCACGGTGCGCGTTGGCCATTGGCCGGCTCGCCGCAAAACTAGTAAGCGCCCGCTCCTCTTCTTCAACGGCATTGGCGCGAATATGGAACTTGCCTTCGCGCTGGGCGACTGGATCCGTGATCGCGAGATTATCACTTTTGACATGCCGGGCGTCGGCGAGAGCCCACCGGCCCGCTTCCCCTATCGTCCGTGGATGATGGCCCGGCTCGCACGCAAATTATGTGATCAGTTCGGCATGGGCGATGTCGATGTGATGGGCGTCTCATGGGGCGGCGCGATGGCGCAGCAATTCGCGTTTCAATATCGCAACTCGGTCGGCAAACTGATCCTGTGCGCAACGACCGCTGGCATGACCATGGTACCGGGCAAAGTCAGCGCCATCTCGAAGATGGCAGACGCGCGGCGCTATACCGATCCTGAATACATGCGTGAGAACTTCCAGAAGCTCTATGGCGAGGCCGCCGACGAAGGCGCAGGCCAGCATATTCACAATCTGAAACCCCCTGCCCCAATGGGCTATGTCTATCAGCTGCTCGCCTTCTTGGGCTGGTCATCGCTGCCTTTCATTCGCTTCTTGCGCATGCCGACACTGGTCATGGCAGGCGATCAGGATGCGATTGTGCCCATGGCGAACGCGCACATCCTCAACACGGCTTTGCCAAATGCACGCCTGCACGTGGTCGAAGATGGTGGCCACCTCTTCTTGGTGACGCGCGCTGAGGAAACCGTCAGCGAGATTCTCGACTTCTTGGACGAGCCGATGGAAGCGATGCAGCCTAAGAGCCTGTGGGAACAGAGCGTTTCTTTCGCCTGAAAGCACTATGCGGCCTATGAAAAGGCCCTGTTGCGAGACCTCTAAGCGTGATCTTGGTCTCAGCCCCTAGCCGCCGGGCAATGGCGTGTTAAGGGAGGAGCCTTCTTTGCGCCAAGGACTCGACCGGACCGCCTATGCCTGAATTGCCCGAAGTTGAAACGGTTCGCCGAGGTTTAAGCCCGGCCATGGAGGGCCAGCGGATTGACCAGCTCGAGGTCAATCGCGCGGATCTGCGCTTTCCGTTTCCAGACCAGTTCAAGGCCCGCGTTGAAGGCACGACCATCACGCGCATGGGGCGGCGCGCGAAATTTCTCGTCACAGAACTTTCGTCTGGTGAAGCGCTGATCATGCATCTCGGCATGTCGGGCCGCTTCACAGTCAACAGCGCCGCAACGGCGGAGTTTCACCATGATCCAGGCACCAACCCTGCCCACGACCACGTCATCTTTCATATGTCGAGCGGGGCGACGGTCACGTATAATGATCCACGCCGGTTCGGCTTTATGGAATTGTGGCCGATCGAGGATCTCAGCAACTATCCACGGATCAAGCATCTTGGCCCCGAACCGCTCTCCAATCATTTTAACGCGGCCAATCTAGATGAGGTTCTGCGCGGGAAGGCAGCGCCGATTAAATCGGTTCTGCTCGACCAGGCGGTGATTGCGGGCCTCGGCAATATCTATGTCTGCGAAGCCTTGTTCCGGTCTGGCATTAGCCCGAGGCGAAAAGCCATGAGCGTCGTCGGCAAGCGCGCGGAACGCCTAGCGCCAGCGATCAATGAGGTCATTGCCGAAGCGATTGCCGCGGGCGGCTCATCCATCTCCGACTTTGCCAGTGCCAGCGGCGAGCTTGGATACTTTCAGAAACAGTTCGATGTCTATGACCGCGAAGGCGAGGCCTGCAAAACGTGCGGCGCTACGGTGCAGCGGATCGTCCAATCCGGACGATCCACCTGCTTTTGTAGCACCTGCCAGCGTTAGATCCGGCTAAGGCGTGAGGTAGCCCCTCAGACCGGCGACCCCAGCGAAGGCTGGGGTCCAGGGACAGGTCGTTGCCAAGTGGAGGTGTGGTACGATTTGGTCCATGGATCCCTGCCTGCGCAGGGATCGGCGGCGATTTATGACTGCGCTCTTTTTTAAGCGCTCCCCACAGCTTGTCTGTGGGGTCCAGCACGGGATGGATCGATTGAGATCGGGAGAGGCGTTATCGCTCTCGGTTCTCGAGGGCGATTGCGCGTGCTGGGTCCCACGGTCGCTGCGCACCATGGGAAACGCAAGATGGTGAGCGCGGTCCCGTTATGCACCACATCCTTCGACCCCGGCCTCCGCCAGGGCCAGCTTCGCTCAGGATGAGTCTCAAAGTACACGCAGAACCCGTGTTAATTCCCCCAGAGGCGCTGCCACCAATTCTTCTTCGGCTTTGGTTCAGACACCCCAACAGCGCTGGCTGAAAAGCCGCCATCGGCCATTTTCTGTTTAATCTCTTCCAGCTCCCACCCGGTGAGCTTGGCGAGGCTTTTGGCTTCTTCGTCCCAGCGCGACACTAAGGTCTCTGCATACTGACCGGCCGCTTCGCACTGTCCGTAATCGCCGCGCCAAGGGTGACGCAGGACATAGCGGCCTTGATAATTCTCGCGGTCGCCGGTGACTTGGAAATTAAGATCTTCTGGGAAGGTCTCGCCATCATAACGGACATGCAAGCGGGTCACGAAGGCATCGACTGGCTGCGGACCAGGACCAAAGCGCGGTTGCGGCTGAATATCACCTTGCGGGCCTTCATCGAGCCACATCACACCAAGCTCGCGCAGTTCAGACCGTGACAGCGGATTGGCCGCGCACGGGTCACACCAGGACATGTCCCAGGCATATTCCATGAACACGGCCTTGCCTTTTTCTTTCTCCGTCTGGTGCTCGAACATGGCTTTATAAAACTCGCCAAACTCGTCTTTGACGAAGATCGGCACATCCATGTTTGAAGGGAGTTTGACCGTCTTGTAATTGGTTGTCTCAACCCGGCCCTCGCGCGTGA
>JBCBDI010000109.1:0-8038 GCA_038529885.1 Pseudomonadota bacterium | reverse complement strand
ATCAAAGAGCCAGGCCCAGGTGGTTTGCGGATCAAGTCTTTGCCGCTCAACCTTTCCTATGCCGACAATTTCGCTGTGCGTTACCCGGATGCCTATGAGCGCCTCCTCATGGATGTGGTGCGCGGGAACCTTTCTCTGTTCATGCGCCGCGAAGAGGTCGAAGCAGCTTGGAAATGGGTCGATGGCTTGCTGGAGGCTTGGGAGGATGCTGATCTTCCAATGCAGTCCTATCAAGCTGGCCTAGAAGACGGCCCGGTAGAATCGCGTCTCCTCTTGCGCAGAGATGGTCGCGACTGGTGGGAGGCATAGGTTGATGACCAAGATCCATGACACCGTAGCAGAGGTCACCGCACGGATCGAAGCGCGCAGCAAAGACAGCCGCGCGGCTTATCTCGAAATGATCCGCGCCCGGCGTCCATCCGGATTTGCCCGCACAAAGCTCACCGAGGGCAATCTTGCGCACGCCTCAGCGGGCTGCGCGGTTATGGATAAGACGCAAATTCTTGGCTCTGGATGGCCGAACATTGGCATCGTCACGAGCTATAATGACATGCTCTCAGCGCATGCGCCGTTTGAGACCTATCCCGAGATTATTCGCGACGAAGCACGCAAGAACACTGCGACCGCGCAAGTAGCAGGCGGGGTGCCAGCGATGTGCGATGGCGTGACCCAAGGCCAAGAGGGCATGGAACTCTCGCTCTTCTCCCGCGATGTGATCGCAATGGCGTCTGCTGTGTCTTTGAGCCATGACGCTTATGATGCAGTGCTCAATCTTGGGGTTTGCGATAAGATTATTCCCGGTCTCACGATCGCCGCTTTGCGCTTTGGCTGGCTACCGCATGTGATGATCCCGGCTGGGCCGATGCCGTCGGGTTTGCCGAACCCAGAGAAGCAGAGAATTCGCCAAGAGTTTGCGCTTGGAAATGTCGATCGCGCGGCTTTGCTGAAAGCAGAAGCTGAAAGCTATCACACGCAGGGCACCTGTACCTTTTACGGCACCGCCAACTCCAATCAGATGCTGATGGAAGTCATGGGCTTTCATCTGCCGGGTGCGGCCTTCCCAAATCCGGGAACGCCTTTGCGTGAAGCGCTGACCCGCGCGTCCGTGCGCCAGGCGCTCAATAATTCAATCAAGGGTGACTACCGGCCTGCTGGCGAACTTGTCGATGCCAAGACTTGTGTGAATGCGCTGGTCGGGCTGATGGCAACGGGTGGCTCGACCAATCACGCGCTGCACATTCCCGCAATGGCGGCCGCAGCAGGCTATGACGTCACTCTGGAAGACTTTTCCGATATCAGTTCGGTCGTCCCTCTATTGTGCCGGATCTATCCGAATGGGCCAGCCGACGTGAACCATTTTCATGCCGCGGGCGGAATGGGCTTTATCGTGCGCCAATTGCTTGATGCAGGCCTCCTGCACGGGGATGCGCAAGGCGTCGCGGGTCCGATCAGCACGTATAGCCAAGAGCCATGGCTTGACGGGGATCAACTCAAGTGGCGCGAAGCGCCAACCGAAAGCGGTGATCTCGATATTATTCGACCGGCAAAGGATCCATTTGCGGAGACGGGCGGGTTGCAAATGCTTGATGGACCGCTTGGGCGCGGCGTCATTAAAATCTCTGCGGTGAAGCCTGAGCGCCATGTCACAGAAGCGCCGGCCCGAGTATTCGAGAGCCAAGAAGCGGTGAAAGCGGCCTTCTCTGCCGGAGAGCTTGATCGTGATGTCGTGATCGTTGTCCGCTTCCAAGGCCCAGCCGCGAACGGCATGCCGGAACTGCATGGTCTATCCGGCGCAATTGGCGCATTGCACGATAAGGGGCACCAAGTCGCCTTGGTGACGGACGGGCGAATGTCTGGCGCGTCGGGCAAGTTTCCCGCTGCCATTCATGTCGGGCCGGAAGCGAGCCGCGGCGGACCGATTGCAAAAGTCCAAGACGGTGACGTCATTCGCTTAGACGCGGTGACTGGCCGTCTCGATGTCAAAGTTGAAGAGAACGAGTTCCTCGCGCGCGACGCAGCGCCGTTCAGGCCGAATGAAAGCGGGATGGGACTTGGGCGAGAGCTGTTCGGTGGGTTCCGTTCCACCGTGAGCAATTCGGAGCAGGGGGGCTCCATCTTCTCCATGTTGGGTCAAGCATAATGTCTGGGGCAGTACTGGTTGGAGATATTGGCGGAACCAATGTCCGTTTCGCCTGCGCGCATCGCGGGGCCTCGGGCGCGCCGGAGATCGATCAAATTTCGATCTATCCAGGCGATGATTTTGCCTCCTTTGACGAGGCGCTCCTCACTTACTTGGATCAGCTAGAAGGCGATCACCCTGACCGCGCCTTGTTTGCTTTTGCAGGCCCCGTTGAGAACGGCGCGGTTGAGATGACCAATCGGAACTGGGTCATCGACAGCCAAAAACTCGCCGATAAGGCGGGATTGGATCGAGTCCGTCTCGTCAATGATTACGCCGCCATGTCTCGCGGTGTGGCTGAGCTAAGCGCAGAGCACTTTCGGGTCCTACACGAAGGGCGAGTGATCGATCAGAACGCGCCAGTCCTAGTCGCGGGTCCAGGTACGGGCCTCGGCATGGCGACCCTTCTGAAAACGCCGAGCGGGCGTTGGCGGGTTCTGACCGGGCAGGGTGGCCACGCCATGTTTGCCCCCCAATCGGAACGCGAATGGGCGCTCAAAAACCAACTTGAAAAGACTTATGGCTATGTCTCAAACGAGCTCGTCTTGTCAGGGGCTGCCCTCGACGCGGTTCACAAGGCGCTTTGCGAGCTGGACGGTGTGACGTGGGAAAAGACGCCCGCCGCCGTGATTATGGCGCAAGCTGAGGCTGGCGATACGATCTCTCGCGAAATTTGTGAAATCCGGTCCAGAGCCACGATGGGCGCACTTGGTGATGCGGCGTTGATCAATGGAACGCGCGGCGGAGTCGTCATTACGGGCGGCGTCGCCAAGCGGTTGGAGAAATGGCTCTCCGCCCCCTCATCGCTTGCCCGATTTTTCGAACGCGGGTCCATGACAGAATTCATGGAACCTATTCCGGTCCGTCTATTGATGACGGGCGAAGCTGCGCTTATTGGCGCTGCGTCTCTACATTTTGACGAGGAGCCCGTCCAATGATCAATCTTGCTGACTTTCGCGAGGCGATCCACGACGCGCCAATTGTGCCCGTCCTCACGGTGCCCAGCGAAACGCATGCTGAGCCCCTCGCAAAAGCTTTGATGGCTGGCGGACTTCGAAGCGCTGAGGTGACCCTTCGCACACCAGCCGGGCTCGCTGTCATCACCGCGATGAAACATGCTGAACCCGATCTGGTCGTTGGTGCCGGGACTATCTGTTCAGAAGGCGATGTTGATGCGGCGCTCAAAGCCGGGGCCGACTTTTTGGTGTCACCTGGAGCGGGACCTGAATTGATGTCGGCACTTGCTTATCATGATGGCGTGATTTTGCCGGGCGCCTCGACCGCGAGCGAAGCAATGACGCGCTTTGAGCAAGGCTATGGCGTTCAAAAATTCTTCCCGGCTGAAGCCGCAGGCGGTGTGAATTTCCTAAAAGCCCTGGCCGGGCCGCTCCCGCACATAGACTTCATGCCAACCGGCGGCGTGAAACCGCACAATGTTCAAGACTATTTGAGCCTCCCAAACGTCATCGCCGCGGGCGGAACTTGGATCGCCACGCCAGAAGAAATGGATGCTGGCGATTGGAGCGGAATCGAGAGCAAAGTTCGGGAGGCGGCTGAACTCGGTAAAGGGGTTTAAAATGAAGCAACAAGCAGCAGGATTGCGTCGGAGAAGCGCGAAGATCGTTGCCACTCTGGGCCCAGGCAGCTCCGCGCCAGGCACCATTCGTCTGCTCGCCGAAGCTGGCGTCGATGTTTTCCGTCTGAACTTCAGCCATGGTGAGCAGGAGAAGCATAAAAAGACCTGCGACGTCATCCGCATGACGGAAGACCTGCTCGGGCGACCATTGGCGGTCTTAGCCGATCTGCAAGGACCCAAAATTCGCGTTGGGAGTTTCCCTGATGGCGGTCTAAAATTGGAAATGCGGGCCGAGTATGACCTTGTCGTAGGCAAGGAAACAGATGCGCCAAATACGATCCCGGTGCCCCGCAAAGAGATCCTCGATGTTCTAGAAGAAGGCGACACGATCCTCGCCGATGATGGCCTGCTTATCTTTACGGTCACGGCCGCAGGTGAAACGCCGCGCGTGCGCTCTGAACTTCCTGGTGTTCTGAAAGATCGAAAAGGGTTCACAGTCAGAGGCAAAGCTCTACCTGTGCCCGCGCTTTCAGAAAAAGACAGGAGCGATCTCGCTTTTGCCCTCGACATGGAAGTCGACATTATTGCGCTTTCATTTGTGCAAACGGTTGCAGATATCGAAGAAGCGCGAAGCTTGATCGGTGATCGCGCAATGATTGTTGCAAAGCTCGAAAAGCCTGCCGCGATCGATAATCTTCAAGACATTATCAACGCCACTGATGCGGTTATGATCGCGCGGGGCGATTTGGGGGTCGAGTTCCCACCCGAAGAAGTCCCATTGATCCAACGCAGGATCGTGCGGGTCGCGAGGAATGCAGCAAAGCCCGTGATTGTTGCGACGCAGATGCTTGAAAGCATGGTTGAGAACGCAGCGCCGACGCGCGCAGAGGCCAGTGATGTGGCGACCGCCGTCTATCAAGGCGTTGATGCTGTCATGCTGTCAGCAGAAACCGCTGTGGGGCGGCATCCCGCAACCGCTGTGGCGATTATGAACAGGATTATTCGCGCGGTCGAAGGCGCTGATGATTATCGCCAAGCGCTCGTCCAGTATGATGGCGGCGGTGAGAACCTGGACGATGTCGATACGACTGCGCAAGCGGTGATGGAAATCGCGGAGCGAAACCAGACGCCCCTCGCGCTTAGAACCGGTGACATATTCCGCCTCGCGCAATTCTCTCGCGTCAGGGGCGGCGAGACCATTCTATACGGTTCGCTTGACAAGAAACGCCTTCGCCAAGCCCAGCTTTTATGGGGCATTCACTCGGCGCCTATGGAGCCCGGTGACGATTGGGCGAAACGGTTGATGGCGAGCGCTGCCCTTGAGGGGCCAGTGACTTATGCCATGTGGCGCGGGAATGAAGGGCTCTGGGCCTGGGAAATGGGCGTTGAGAGCTAAACGGTTCTCTGCTGTGAGGCGAATGGCCTCTTTATTCGGGCGTCGCGACCCTCCATAACCATTGATGCAAATCAAAAACGCCTCTTTTTAAACGGAGAACGACATGGTCGAGCTCGCCGCGAATACGCGCCATACTGAAGTCTTGATCATCGGCTCGGGCCCGGCTGGGTGGACGGCTGCAGTCTATGCCGCGCGCGCGATGCGAGAAACCGTCGTGGTCGCAGGCTCGCAGCCCGGTGGCCAGCTGACCATTACAACCGATGTTGAAAACTATCCCGGATTTGCGGAAATCCAAGGTCCTGAGCTTATGGAGAAGATGAAGGACCATGCGCTCAAAATGGGCGCACACTTGCGGGAAGATCATATCTCATCAGTAGATCTGTCGAGCTGGCCGTTCATGGCGGTCGGCGACAATGGGAATGTCTACACCGCAGAATCCGTGATCATCTCGACGGGCGCGCAGGCAAAGTGGCTGGGCTTGCCGAGCGAAGAAAAGTTTATGGGGTTTGGCGTATCGGCCTGCGCTACGTGTGACGGCTTCTTCTATCGCGGCAAAGACGTAATTGTGGTCGGCGGCGGAAACACCGCCGTCGAAGAGGCGCTGTTCCTCACCAATTTTGCCAGCAAGGTCACACTCGTGCATCGGCGGGACAGTCTGCGCGCGGAAAAGATCCTGCAAAATCGGTTGCTCAATCATCCCAAGATTGAAGTGCGATGGAACTCTGAACTGGATGAAATTTTGGGTGACGAAAGCCCGCTTGGTGTCACTGGTGCCCGTCTCAAGAATACGGAGACTGGCGAAACCGAAGTCGTGCCCGTGCATGGCGTTTTCATCGCCATTGGGCATGCGCCATCAACTGAATTGTTCGTGGGTAAAATCGACATGCACGACAATGGCTATTTGATTACCGCCCCAGATTCGACCGCAACCAATATTCCTGGCGTGTTTGCCGCGGGAGATGTGACTGACGAGACCTATCGCCAAGCGGTTACGGCTGCGGGTATGGGCTGTATGGCAGCCCTAGAAGCTGAAAAATATCTCGATGCGCGCGAACCCGAAACGCCGGTTGGCTCCGAATTCCTTTAGAGCATTTTTGTCGCCAGCGCCTCGACGGTTTTCCTCGGTTCCGAAGCGATGGCTTGATTGAGCATCTGCGCGCGCGCTTGCATCAGGGCTTCAAGTTGACTTTCGGCACCGCACCCGAGCGCAGCCAGAAGCGCGTCATTGATTTCGGCCCGATATTTCTTTGCATTCAAAGACGCTAAGGCTCGCGCATATTGCCAATGGATAGAGGCATCATGCGGGCTTGCGGCGATCGCGGCTTCATAGTGTTTGCGGCCTTTTTTGACCGAAGCCCCCAGAATAGAGGCGCCGATTGTTCCGCCTCTGCGTCGGACTTCGACATGCCAGACCGCCATAAAGCCGTGCGCGTACGGATTGCTGGGATCGTCCTCCAAGACGCTCAAGGCTAAGTCTTTGGCCTCTTCCCCAAATCCGGAGCGGCGCGCCTCGCCAAGCGATAAAGGACGGACCCGCAAGGAGAGCGCGATGGCGAGTTGTAAGCGGCCTTCAACATGTCCCGGCTCCAGCTCCAAGGCGGTTCGAGCATACTGCTCGGCTTGTTCAATGATTGATTGAGGCGGCACATAAGTTTCGTCACTCATCGCTTGAGCGAGTAAACTCCGGGCTGCAAATGCGTGAGCATCTGCGCTTGCTTCAGAGACTGAAAGGTCTGCTGCCTCGCCATAGCGCCCTTCTGTGAACGCAGCCAAGCGCGCTGTATCATCGGCCATCGCCGTTGGCATCAGAAGCATGAGTATGAGTAACGTCCACCTCATATAATAGAGTGTAGCTCAATTTGCCGCGGCTCCCAATCACAAAGCGTTCAACCCGTCTCGCACCCAAATTGGCGATTAGTATGCGTTTTCTAGACAAGCCTCATATATCGACGGGCAATGAGGAATAGCAAAGGGCTGTTCCGTTCTAGAAACACGGAGCCAGACAATGGCGAAGAAAGACAAAAAAGAGAAGAAGCAGGCCAAGAAAGCCAAAGCTCAATTCCTGGGCGCAGCCATCGAAGCCAAAGGTTTTGACGTCGCGCACAAAATTTGGCTCGCCGGCGTTGGCGCGTATGGCAAAGCCTATGATGCAGCCTCTGAAGGCGTTGGCAAAGTCAGCGGCCAGGGCGAAGTACTGTTTGAAGACCTGGTGGCCCGCGGCGAAGAAATCGAATCTGACGTTCGCGCACGTTTGTCGTCAAACACCGCGATCTCAAAAATGACCGAGCAAATGAACCGCGTTGCTGAAGAGGCTTCAAAAGTTCGTGGCCGCGTTCGTGAAGCGACTGAAGAAGCTTCTGGTGCTGTCTCTAAATTCCAAGAAGAGCAGCGTGAGCGTCTTGAGGCCCGCATGGAGCGGATGCGTGAAGCGCTTGGCTTGAAGCAGTTCTCACTCAAAGCAAAGAAAGCTGAAAAGCTGCACAGCAAGCTCGACGATCTTGAAGAGCAGGTTGCAGATTTGAAGGCTGACGCAGACGGTGTTGACGAGAAAGTCAAAGCACGTGTTGAGCGTCTGAGCGAAGAAATCGCGGCAGTTGGCGGGAAAGCCAAAAAGGCGAAGAAGACCAAGAAGGTCAAAGCCAAGAAGCCAGCGGCAACGGTTTTCGCTTTTGCTTTTGCTTTAGCCGCTGGCATCTTCCACTTCTGGCAAATTGCTGGTTTGCGCAAAGCTCAAATGGATGCGCTTGAGACTGTTCTGCGCTTCCCAGGTCGCATGACCCGCGACAATTGGAAGGCCCAAGCTCGTGCGCTTGCAAAGCAAGTGATGAGCTAAGACGCGTTACAATTCGCTCATGCTGAGTTGGCTACCTTTTCAAAAGTGTCACAA
>JBCBDI010000108.1:0-8047 GCA_038529885.1 Pseudomonadota bacterium | reverse complement strand
CGCGCAGTCCAGAAGCTGTGCAAGCGCATCACGGCTGCAACTTCAATTGCGGCAAATGTCGGTGCACGATTGGCGAAGTCATTTCACAAACGCTCGACAAAAGCGAAGCAGAAGGCGTTTTAATCGCCGCAGAATAAGAGTTGGGGTCACTCCCCCTCTTCGTCATACCCGACCAAGCGAAGTGGTCGCGCTTTCCTCCCTTCAAGTTCTGCCCAACGCACCAGAGCATCTTCGCGTCCATGCGTAATCCACAATTCCTCTGGATCGACATCTCGCACCGTTTGCGTGAGTTCATCCCAATCTGCATGGTCAGAGAGGATGATGGGAAGCTCTACACCGCGCTGCTTGGCCCGCTGGCGGACGCTCATCCAGCCGGAGGCGAAACAGGTCACGGGGTCGGGGAAGCGCCGGCCCCATTTATCATTGAAGCTTGCCGGCGGCCCCAGAACGATCTCTCCGCGAAACTGTTCACTCTCGCCCCGCGCACCTTTCTCCAGCGTGGCTGGGCGCAGCTCGCCTAAAGCGACCCCGTTTTCTTCATAAAGGGCGCAAAGCTTCTCAAGCGCGCCGTGAATGTAGATCGGTTTCTCATATCCGGCTTCCCGAATCAGGGAGAGCACCCTTTGGGCTTTTCCGAGCGAGTACACGCCGACCAAATGCGTCCGGTCCTGAAAGAGGTCCACACTGGCTAAGAGTTTGGCGATTTCAGAGCGGTCATCTGGATGCCGAAAGACCGGCAACCCGAAGGTCGCTTCACTGATAAAGACATGCGTGTTCGGAACGACTTCAAAGGTTCGGCAAGTCGGGTCCTGACGGCGTTTATAATCGCCCGTGCAGACCATACGCAGCCCCTTCCACTCGACCACCACTTGAGCTGAGCCAAGAATATGCCCGGCAGGCGCTAGCCAGACCGTCACCCCATTGATCTCAACCGTTTCGCCGAACTCGAGCGGCTGACGCGAGGCGGTGAACGCTTCGCCATAGCGTGCTTCCATAATTGCTAGGGTTTCCGGCGTTGCCAGCACGGCGCCATGACCGGCGCGGGCATGATCGGCATGTCCATGAGTGATCACGGCGCGGTCGACGGCGCCGCGCACGGGATCAATATAGAAGTCCCCGGGCGGGCAATAGAGACCCTTAGGTGTTTCATGCAGAAGCAAATCTGGCCGGATCATGATGAGCATATAGGACGAGTTGGAATTTTGGTCATGGCCGCATTTCCGCCGCTTGCTCGTTTTACCCAAACCAGCTTAGGTTTTCTGCGTAGATTAAAGGGTATTCTCATGCGTCGTGTTGCTCTCCTCATTGCCAGTCTCGTCTTCGGTTTCGGCCCGATCGTGAGCGCTCAAACCGCAGATCCGAGCGACACTACAAAGCGCGCGCTCGCGGCCGGCTATAAAGCGCTCTTCACCTGCAGCGGATATTTCAGTGCTGGGCAAACGCTTGCCGAGATCGAAGCGAACGAGCTGAGCGGTATTTATGTCGGCTATCGCCCCCTCATGGAGGAAACCCCAGCGGCACAGATCAATGAAGACGAGCGCTCGGTCCAAGTCGGATTCGATCCTTATCTTCCAGCGCGCACAGCGGTTTATCGGCCCGGCATTGGATGCTCGATCCTCCCGGTTGGGGCGCGACCAGACATGACGGCTTGGCTGCCAAGCTTCACCAATATGCCGAGCATGGATGAACCGGACAATTCCACGGCGCTGGGCGACTATGTCACGCTGACGGACAACACATTTGCCCTCGACCTGCTTGGCGTCCCGGTCAGCTTTGCGTTCGACGGATCGACCTATGGTGAGGGCACGCGAACGAGCGCGGTCGTGGTGCTTCACAAAGGCCAAGTCGTCGCCGAACGCTACGCCCGCGGCATCGATCGCACGACGCCCCAGCGCACGTGGTCCGTCGCGAAATCTCTGACTTCTACCATTGTCGGAGCGGCGATTTATGATGGCATTCTCGGCTTGGACAATGAGGCGGTAATTGCTGACTTTAATAAAGGCGGAGACCCGCGCCGCGCGATCACGCTTCGCCATGTGTTGAACATGACGAGCGGCCTGGAATCGAACAAGCCAGGCTCTCGCACGGATCGGCTTTATTTCGGGGGCGCCAGCATCATCGACGTGATTGGCTCAAAATCCCTCGAAGCGACGCCCGGGACGACATTCAATTACTCCAATATCGACACGCTCATCGCGATGCGAGCGTTGCGGGAAGCGCTAGGCAATGATTCCGTTTATCGCGCCTTCCCCTATACCGAAGTGCTGCACAAGATCGGTGCCCGCCACACTGTGCTCGAAACCGACTGGCATGGCGATTACATGTCATCCTCACAAGTCTGGATGACGGCCCGCGATATGGCACGGCTGGGCCAGCTTTACCTTCAGGGCGGCAAATGGAGCGGAGAGCAAATCCTGCCGCCAGACTGGATCGACTTTGTCACCACTCCTGCCTCGCCCCAACCTGAGCGAGACTTCGGCTATGCAGGTTCATTCTGGTTGATGGGCGGCGTCAATGGCGCGCCTGAAGACGCATTTGCCGGTCTTGGCAATCGCGGACAGCATATGGTCATCGTCCCGTCCCGCGACCTGGTCATCGTTCGACGCGGCTTTGATGTCGCTGGAGAACCGCCATTTGACGTGGCGAGCTTTACGGCAAACGTGGTTGGCGCGTTCGATGCGGCTGAGCGTGCGCAGATCGCGGCTGAGAACGCTGAAGTCGAGGAAGACGACTAGCCGACCGGATCGAGAAGTTTCGTAATGCTCCGCGAAACGGTTTCGTTGAAACTCTGCATCATAGCCGAGCCTTCAATTGAGAAATTGAAATTCTCTACGAAAGTTCGCCCATCAGGCGCCCGCGCGCAGGTTGCATCCAGTTCAAACGCGTTGATCTTCGCGACGATGGCCGGCTTGTAAGGGGCAGGCAGCACCATATTGAAAGCGAGGACGGAGCCATCCGCTTTATCGAGCGTGACGGTGCCGTCGAGCTTCTTCATCATCTTCTTTTCGGTATTGTCCGCATCCGCTTCAGGTTGCGGTGTGAACGTGTAGGTCGCATCACGTTCGGTTTCACTCGAGAGCTTGGCATTGTCCGGAACCATTTCAGCGAAATCCGTGCACCAAATGTCGCCGTCCGTCTCAGAATCCATTTCTTCCAAGCCATCCCGGAAATCATCCGACCATTCAGAAGGATCCGGATCGGTCACCGAGATGCGCTGACCTTCGGGTTGGCTCGGATCAATCGTGCCTTTGGCTGTGAACTCGGCATCCTGATAAGTCATCTCATAAGCATAGACCGGTCCGTCCTTGGAGACTGATCGCATCAGTTCCAACAAGGGGTCAGCACTGGCAGCGCCGGTTGAAACAAGTGAAATCGCTGAGATGGCGGCAAGACGGGACATGGGAGGCTCCTAGATTTTTTTCTTACAAAATCATCATTTGGCTGAATGTCAGATGAAATATCTGCAAGCTCGGCGAATTCTGGTCTAGATTGTCCGCAATGGCTGACACCCTCCCTGCCCCCTTCGCGCTTCCTGCGATATTCCAAGACTGGTTCGAGGGCCGTGGCTGGGCCCCGCGCCCACACCAAATGGGGCTCACCGAAACTGCGCTCGCAGGGGAAAGCGCACTCCTGATTGCGCCGACAGGTGGCGGCAAAACGCTTGCCGGATTTCTCGCCAGTCTGATCGAGCTCGCTGACAAGTCGAAACGCAACAGCGACCGGCCTGCCCTCCACACGCTTTATATCTCTCCGTTGAAGGCCCTCGCGGTCGACGTGGCCCGCAATCTGACGACACCCGTTGAGGAAATGGGGCTCGACATCAAAATCGAGACCAGGACCGGGGACACGCCCACGCACAAAAGACAGCGCCAAAGGCGAACACCGCCAGATATATTGCTGACGACGCCTGAGCAACTCGCCCTCTTTATAGCGTCGGATCACGCGGCAGAGTTCTTCGCGGACCTCAAATGCGTGATCATTGATGAAATCCACGCCATCGCGCCCAGCAAACGCGGCGACTTGCTGAGTTTGGGCCTCGCAACACTGGCTGAATGGGCCCCTGCGTGCCGGTTTATCGGGCTATCGGCGACCGTACATGAGCCCAACGTGTTGCAATCCTGGTTGAGTGTCCGCGGTGACCATCCTCGGCTAATCGAAGCGGAAGGCGGCGTGCATGCGGATGTCGATATCCTGATTTCTGATGAGCGCATCCCCTGGTCGGGCCATTCAGGACGGTTCGCCATTGGTGAGGTCTATGAGCAGATCAAAACAAGCAAGATGTGTCTCGTCTTCGTCAACACACGCTCGCAAGCCGAAGTGTTGTTCCAGGAGCTTTGGCGAGTGAATGAGGATGGCCTGCCTATCGCACTGCACCATGGCTCCCTCGCAAAAGAGCAGAGACGCAAAGTCGAAGCGGCCATGGCCGAGGGCAAACTAAAAGCGGTGGTTTGCACATCGACGCTCGACCTTGGGATCGATTGGGGCGAGGTGGATCTCGTCGTTCAGATGGGTGCACCAAAGGGCGCCGCACGGCTCGTCCAACGCATCGGGCGGGCCAATCACCGGATGGATGAAGCCAGCCAGGCCATGCTGGTCCCAACCAATCGGTTCGAAATCTTGGAATGCCGCGCCGCCGAAGCGGCTGTTGAAGCAGGCGAAATCGATGGCGAGCCATTGCGCCAGGGCGCGCTCGATGTGCTTGCCCAACACATTATGGGCCGCGCCTGCGGGGAAGGCTTCGCGCTGGAGGCGCTGTTTGAGGAAATCCGCAAAGCGGCCCCATTCGCGGATCTTGATTGGGAAACCTATGAACGCGTTGTCGATCTCGTCGCCACTGGGGGCTACGCCCTGAAGACCTATGATCGTTTCAAGCGTATCACGCGCACCCGCGCTGGCACCTGGCACGCGCGGACCGCCCGTGATCGCCAGCAGCACCGTATGAATGTTGGCGCGATTGTCGAAGCGCGGCACTTAAATGTTCGGCTCGCCAGCCGGGTGGGCCGCGAGAAAGCAGGCCAAGCCACTGGTCGCCCTGCGCTTCGAGCCGGACGCAAACTGGGGGAAATTGAGGAGTATTTCATCTCCACGTTGACGCCCGGCGATACGTTTCTCTTCGCGGGCGAGATTCTTCGCTTCTTAGGTGTGCAAGAAACCGACGCCCTGACCATGCGCGCGCCTGCCGACACCAATCCAGCGATCCCGAGCTATAATGGCGGCAAGTTTCCGCTGACCCAGTTCCTCGCCGGACGCGTGCGCAAAATGATCCATGACCGGGAAAATTGGTCCTCTCTGCCTGACCCGGTTCGCGAATGGTTTGAGATCCAAGATCTGCGCTCCACCATCCCAGCCGAAGACGAGCTCTTGATCGAAACCTATCCCCGCGGTGAACGCCATTTCCTTGCTTGCTATCCGTTCGAAGGTCGTCTCGCCCATCAGACGCTCGGCATGTTGCTGACCCGCCGATTGGAGCGGCTTGGCGCGAAGCCTCTGGGCTTTGTGGCCTCGGAATATGCGATGGCCGTCTGGGCGATGGAGCCCATGGGCGAGGTTGATATGAACCAACTCTTCGCCCCTGACTTGCTCGGCGACGATCTCGAAGCCTGGCTTGAAGAAGCGGTCTTAATGAAACGCCATTTTGCCCACTGCGCTCAGATCTCTGGCCTCATCGCCCGCCGCATGCCCGGCAGCGAGAAGACCGGAAAGCAGGTCACTTTTTCAACGGATCTCATCTATGACGTTTTGCGCAGCCATGAGCCAGATCATATCTTGCTGCAAGCCGCGCGACAGGACGCTGCCACGGGGTTTCTCGACATCAGACGGCTTTCGGACATGTTGATGCGCATTCGCGGCAAGATCGTGCACAAGGACTTGCAGAAGATCAGTCCATTCGCGGTTCCTGTTATGCTGGAAGTCGGCAAAGAGCCGGTTCAAGGCGCAAGCGTCGAAGAAGCGATCCTACGCGACGCGGAGGCCGATCTGATCGCTGAGGCGATGGGGCAGATTTAGGCGGGCAGGAAAAGGAGCTCATCCTGAGCGAAGTCGAAGGATGAACACCGAGAACAACATCCTTCGACTTCGCTCAGGATGAGTCAGCACGTGGTTGGACGTTTTGGCCTCTGGATACCTGCCTTCGCAAGTATCTTCGGAAACAAACCTAAGCGCTTGCTTTTAGCATCCGGCGACGCTGAACCGAGCTTGGGATGCCCAAGCTTTCACGATACTTCGCGACGGTCCGACGAGCGATCTCGATGCCAAACTCCGTCAGGATCTCAACTATCTTGTCGTCAGAGAGGACTTTCTCGCCCTCTTCCTCGATCAATTGTTTGATCCGATAGCGCACAGCTTCAGCCGAATGCGCTTCGCCGCCGCCTGTCGAAGGGATCGCAGCTGAGAAGAAGTATTTCAGCTCAAACAGGCCGCGCGGGGTGGCCATGTACTTATTGCTGGTCACGCGGCTTACCGTGGACTCGTGCATCTCAATCGCGTCAGCGACTTGCTTCAGATTCAGCGGCCGTAAATGCGCAACGCCGTGCGCGAAGAAGGCGTCTTGTTGACGAACGATTTCACTCGCGACTTTCAAGATCGTCCGTGCACGCTGATCGAGAGACTTAATCAGCCATGTCGCGTTCGCGGCACATTCTGAAATGAACTCTTTTTCCTTGTCGCGCATCGGCAAGGCTGACACTTCCGCATAATAGGCTTTGTCCATGAGGACGCGCGGCAGCGTTTCGCTGTTTAGCTCGACCGCGAACATTCCGTTCGGCATTTCGCGAACAAATACGTCTGGCGCGACTGCAATCGTCGCCTCTCTGGCAAAGCCTGATGCCGGGCGCGGGCTGAGCGTGCGCAGTTCAGACAGCATGTCCATGATGTCTTCTTTGTCGACACCGCAAACCTCGCTGAGGCCTTTAATGTCATGCTTGGCCACCAGATGCAGATTATCCAAGAAGGCCTGCATGGCCGGATCGAGACGATCGCGCTCTTTCAGCTGTAAGGCCAGGCATTCGGTCAGATCCCGCGCCATCACGCCAGTTGGATCAAACCCCTGACAGACATCCAAGACGGCCGCAACATTGGCGGGGTCGGCGCCAAGTGCTTTGGCAACTTCGTCAATCTCGACTTTGCAGAAGCCCGCATCATCGGTTTCATCAATCAAGCGCGCGCCAATCAGGCTGTCGGCTTGGCTAAGCCCGGCCATCGCGAGCTGATCGTGAAGATGCTGATGAAGCGTCTTCTCACTCGTCAGAGAGCCTTCAAAGTCAAAATCATCACTGACACCGCGGCCAGAGCCGACAGAAGACCAATCGGTGCTCGCGGATGGGCCAGATTGGCTGTTTGCGGTGCGCGCTTCATCCGATCCGGTGCCGGCTTCATACATGTCGCTGTCAGACGCATCGACGGCGTCGCGCGCATTGCCGATGCCTTCAGATCCATCGAGGGCCAACTCATCCCGACCTTTGGCCTTATCGACGTCGCCTTCAAATTCAGCCGGATCAGCATTCTCACCCCGTTCAAGGAGCGGATTGCGTTCGATCTCTTCGGCGACGAATTCAGCCAGTTCGATATTCGACAATTGCAGCAGTTTGATCGCCTGCTGCAGTTGCGGGGTCATCACCAGGGATTGCCCCTGGCGCATGTCTAAACGTTGATAGGCACTCATAGGAGGATCCTTTACGCCGCAAATCTCTGGCCGAGGTAAACCCGGCGTACATCGTCATTGTTGAGGACGTCGCTTGGCGCCCCCTCAAACAAGACGCTGCCTTCATAAATGATAGAGGCACGATCAACGATTTGGAGCGTTTCGCGAACTTGGTGATCTGTGATCAGAACGCCAAGGCCGCGATTCTTTAGATAGCCCACAAGATCCGAAATATCGGAAATTGCGAGAGGATCGATCCCGGTAAAAGGTTCGTCCAGCAGCATAAAGGCTGGGCGAGACGCCAGAGCCCGTGCGATTTCCACACGGCGACGTTCTCCACCAGATAGGCTTCTCGAAGAGCTGCACATCACGCATTTGCGCAAACAGCCATCGACGAGCCTATCTGGT
>JBCBDI010000107.1:0-8094 GCA_038529885.1 Pseudomonadota bacterium | reverse complement strand
CACTCTTTTTCCAACCTCAAGGGTGGACCCAGAGTGGATACTTTGTATTCTTCAGTTATAGAAGCTGGGACTCATTTGGCACCGACAATTAAGGTGGCGGAGGCAGCCAAAGTTATCGAAAATTCAGAAGGCGCACGCACGACCCCGTCCGTTGTGGCTTTTACAGAAGGCGGAGAACTCCTGATCGGGATGCCGGCGCGCCGTCAGGCTGTGACGAACCCCGACTTTACGTTCTACGCGATCAAGCGCTTGATCGGTCGTACCTTTGACGACCCGACCGCGCAAAAAGACAAAGAGCTCAGCCCCTTCGAGATCGTTAAAGGTCCAAATGGCGATGCTTGGGTCAAAGGCCGCGACAAAGATTACGCGCCGCAAGAAGTTTCCGCTTTCATTCTGACCAAAATGAAAGAAACAGCTGAGGCCTATCTCGGCAGTGAAGTGACGCAAGCTGTCATCACGGTGCCAGCCTACTTTAATGATGCCCAGCGTCAGGCAACTAAAGACGCCGGTAAGATTGCCGGTCTGGAAGTGCTCCGCATCATTAACGAGCCAACCGCTGCGGCGCTGGCTTATGGCCTCGACAAAGACGCCAATAAAATCATCGCGGTTTATGACCTCGGTGGCGGTACGTTTGACGTCTCTCTGCTCGAGATTGGTGACGGCGTATTTGAAGTGCTCTCGACCAATGGCGACACCTTCCTTGGCGGCGAAGACTTTGACTTGCGCATTGTCGACTTCCTCGCAGACGAGTTCAAAAAAGAACAAGGCATTGACCTGAAAGCCGACAAGCTCGCGCTTCAGCGTCTGAAAGAAGAAGCCGAGAAAGCCAAGAAAGAGCTGTCTTCTGCGTCGTCTTATGAAGTGAACCTGCCCTTCATTACCGCCGATGCGAGCGGTCCAAAGCACCTCAATATTAAATTGTCACGCGCCAAGCTGGAAAGCCTGGTCGCGGATCTGATCAAGCGCACCATTGATCCTTGTAAGAAGGCGCTGACGGACGCTGGTAAGTCTCCAAGCGACATTGATGATGTCGTCCTGGTCGGCGGTATGACCCGTATGCCGGCGGTCCAAGAGGCGGTGAAAGGCTTCTTTGGCAAAGACCCTCACAAGGGTGTGAACCCTGACGAGGTTGTGGCGCTTGGCGCGGCGATCCAAGGCGGTGTTCTGCAAGGCGACGTGAAAGACGTGGTCCTGCTCGACGTCACGCCTCTGTCGCTCGGCATTGAAACCCTGGGCGGCGTCTTCACGCGTCTGATCGATCGCAACACGACGATCCCGACCAAGAAGAGCCAGACCTTCTCAACCGCTGAGGACAATCAGCCCGCCGTGACCATTCGCGTCTTCCAAGGCGAGCGCGAGATGGCGGCCGACAATAAGAATCTTGGCCAGTTCAACCTGGAAGGCATTCCACCGGCCCCGCGCGGTGTCCCACAAATCGAAGTGACCTTCGACATTGATGCCAACGGCATTGTCTCGGTCTCTGCGAAGGACAAGGCGACCAATAAAGAGCAGCAAATCACCATCCAAGCCGATGGCGGTCTGTCTGACACCGACATCGATCAAATGATGAAAGATGCCGAAGCGAACGCTGAAGAAGATAAGAAGCGTCGCGATCTGGTCGAAGCCAAGAACAATGCGGAGAGCCTCGCGCATCAGACTGAGAAGCAGCTCGAAGAGCATGGCGACAAAGTCGGCGAGGACGTCAAGAAAGAGATCGAAGACGCTGCTGCTGCATTGAAAACGGCTGCGGAAGGCGAAGATGCTGCTGACATTCAAGAGAAGCATCAGGCGCTGATGACCGCCGCGATGAAGCTTGGCGAAGCCATTTATGCGAGCCAGCAAGAAGGCGAAGCGCATGCGGATGCCGCGGCCGACGCCGCCGCCGATGGCGACGATGTCGTCGATGCAGACTTCGAAGAAGTCGATGACGAAAACCGTCAAAGCGCTTAAAGCCCTACGGATCTAGAATCAGAAAGCCCCGCCAAACCGGCGGGGCTTTTTTGGTCTCAACTGCCATAAGTCCTGACGTCCGTCAGGAATGCGGATCTTGGGACGTTCTAAACCGCCCCATCCTTCGCCCGTGCTGAGACGCTCTCATACAGCTCCTCGCCCCAGGAGGCGACCTTGCCATTGAACAGGAAGTCGGGCGGGACGACTTCGGGACCTTTGCCAGGCGGCAGCGGCGGCGTGAAATAACCGAGCGCATAGGAGCCCATCGCATAGCCGAGCAAGGCTTGCAGCTCGGGATCGAAATCCTTGGCGATTTCCGGCGGGCAGGAGAGATATTGGTTCTCTTCTTGGCGCAGCCATCCGAGCGCATAGGTGATGTTCAAGCCAATCCGGTCAGCGTCTGAGACATTGGCGCCGCCGCCATGAACGACCGACCCTGAATAGACCAGCACTGAGCCGGCTTCCATCTCAGCATACTCCACCTCGTCCCGGCTCGGCTCGCGGCCCGCGTCCCATTTGTTTGAGCCCGGGATGACATTGGTCGCGCCATTCTCTTTGGTAAAATCGGTGATGGCCCAAATCGTGTTGAATTGCGGTTCCAGCGTCGGCATCAAATATCCGCCCCAAGCGAGGCGGTCGCGGTGCAAAGGCTGAACGGCTTGACCCGGTTGGATGCGGATGAACTGCGTGAGATGCAATTGGATCGTCTCACAATAGGGTTTGAGGAAGGTCTTGGCGCCATTGATAATGGTCTTGTTCATGACCGCGTCACGGCAAGCTGCAGAACGCGCGACGAGCGCCCCAGTGCGCGTGGTCTTGCGGCCGGTAAAATCGTCACGGCCGGTCTCGGTCGCCTCGATATAGGGCATGCATTCTGCCTTCATCTGGGCGAGGGCCGCTTGTGATAGAACCCCTTCGACAATGCAGGCACCCTCAGACACTAAGGCCTCTGACAGAGCTTCAGGCGCGGCGTCGGCAGGTAGATATTTCAGGGCCATAAGCGTTCCTCCGATCTTATTTTCTGTTCAAGAAACGCTGAGATCGACAGGGAGTCCAGGTGAGAGTCGCGAACCAAATAAAATGAACAAGTTCACGAAATTGGCGCTTTGTGTTAAACCTCCCCCCTCAAGGAGGAAGCCCCATGTCCCATCCTGCATTTGAAAAAGCGCCGATCGTCGATCGTGGTTTTGTCGAAAAGTTCATGGTCTCCGTCGACCGGCCCTTAGACTATGGCGTCTACTTCCTGTTCCATGATTGGTGGGAAGGCGCGACGACGGAGGCCATCGACGCCTATATGGAAGAGCTGCACGCCATTCCAGGCGCGTCAGCTTTTCTGAAAGAAGGCTATATTGCAGAGCCGCTGACTGTCGAAGGCATGCGCCAATATGGCCCCGGTACGCTGGGCGCGGCCTATCGTGATTTTGTTGAGGAGAATAATCTGCTTGAGAATTTCGGCCGCGATTATCGCGCCTTTCAAATGCAGCTCCAATCCTCTGGCAAGCTCGACCGGATGCCGAGCGATATGGCATACATGATGGTCCGCGGCACGCAGCTGCACGATTTTATGCACGTCCTCACCGGCTATGGCGCGACCATTCCAGGCGAACTATCTTTGGCGGCCTATTACCTCTCGCAAATTCGGTTTCCATACCATGCCATTCGCTTGGCCGTGACCATGGCGCATACCGCGCTCGTCGCGCCGAAAGGCGTCGTGCCCTCCATGGATGCGTTCGTTGACGGTTGGTATTATGGCCGAAACTCGGGCAATATAAATTTCGAGAAGTGGGAAGAGCGTTTGGCAGAGCCACTTTCTAAACTTCAAGCCGAAATGAACTTGCGTCAGATCGCTAAAGCCGCCTAAACGGGCGACATGGCCCGCCCCAAAGCAAGTCCTGAACAGCGCGCGAAAGTCCGCCAATCGATCCAGCAAGCCGCGGTGGAGCTCTATCGCGCTGGCGGGATTGGTGCCGTGTCCGCGCGCGCGGTTGCGACCAAAGCCGGAGTCTCGGTTGGCACGATCTATTCCTATTTCGGAGATTTGAACGGGCTCGGGCAATCGCTTTGGGAGCCACAAATTGCCAATCTGGAGGCCGAGTTTCCAGCACTCGCGGCGCGCTATGACGACCCTATTGCGCGCATCGAGGCGCTTTTGCGGGCTTATCTGGAGTTCGGGATCGAGCAGGCGGCGCTCTATCGAAACGCCCTCATGTTCGTCCGCCCGAGCGGACAAGACAAACCGGAAAGGCAAAGCGTCGACGCGTTTGCGTTTCCGACGCTTCTGAAAGCGGCTGTGGAAGAAGGCCAGGCAGCGGGCGCGATCGCGGACGGAGATCCTGTCATTCTGGCGCAGCTGCTCTGGTCGGGCGTCCACGGCGCATTGGCGCTGCCGGTGAATATGGATCGGTTGGATTTGCTACCGACCGTTGAACTGGTTGATTTGACGATCTTGCGATTAATGCGGTCGCTTCGGGATTAGCGGGGCAAATCTTGCCCGCTCCTGGTCCTCACTTCATTTCCAACTCAGCCCGCGTGCGGATCGCTTTCGCCGCGCTCACGCGCACCAAGTGTCGGCCTGTCTCATCGCGCCAATCGGCCTCGACAAAGCCCGTTGTGCGCCCGCGGGAGACCAGTCGTCCTTCAATGGTGATGAGGCCATTCGGGACAGGTCGAAAAATCCGGGTTTGCAGCTCTGTCGTGGTGAACCACTCGCCATCTTCGAGCCCTGAGGCCATGCACATAGAGACGATGTGATCGCTCAAGCCCGCGATCCAGCCGCCAAAGACGCGGCCGCCAGAAATGTCACGATCACCCGTATTCGGCCATTCATAGCGCACATAGCCGTAGCGAACTTCTTTCAGCCATTCTTCAGGACGGATGCCAAGATTGCGAATGCCCGCCGGTTTTTCCCATTGGTCATTTTTCAGCCGCTCAAAGAAGCCCTGCTGTTCGGGTGAAAGCGCCGTGCGTGTCATGAAGGGTTAAACGACGGTCTGGCCGCCATCGACAACCATCATCTGGCCAGTCATGAAGCTGCCTGCGTCCGATGCCATATAGACGGCAGCGCCCGCAATCTCGACTGGTTCACCGATGCGGCGCAGAGGCGTGGTCGATGTGGCGCGCTTCAAGGTCTCTGGGTTTTCCCAAAGCGCGCGGGCAAAATCGGTTTTGATCAGGCCAGGCGCAATGGCGTTTACCCGAACATTGTCTGGGCCATACTCCGCGGCGAGGTTGCGGACCAGCTGGAAGTCGGCAGCCTTAGAGATATTGTAGGCCCCGATGACCGGTGAGGCACGCAGGCCGCCGATCGAGCTGACAATAATGATGGAGCCGTCTTTACGTTCCCGCATCTGAGGCACGCACATTTGCACCAGCCAATGGTTCGAGATGATATTGTTGGACAGGATCTTCTCAAACGCCTCGTCTGAGATGCCTTCCATTGGCCCATAATATGGGTTCGAGGCGGCGTTGCAGACGACAATATCAACCTTGCCGAAAGCGTCATTGGTGGCATCGACCATGGCCTGCAGCTCGGCTTTTTCAGAAATGTTGGCTGGGATCGCGATCGCTGTCCCGTCGCCATGCTTTTCGTTCAAGGCGCCCGCAACCTCTTGGCAAGGACCAGGCTTGCGCGAGCTGATGGTGACTTTGGCACCGGCGGCCGCAAACTGTTCGGCAATCGATTTACCAATGCCGCGCGAGGACCCCGTGATGATCGCAGATTTTCCTGAAAGATCGAACAAGCTCATCTGAGCCCTCCTATAACTGTCTCTATTGGGGCGGTGATACGCGCCGCTCTGGCCCAAGAAAAGGGTTTCGCGAGGTCAGGCCCTGAGCGCTGCCCAAGCAATCATGGCCCAGCCGACCAACATGCCGAGCCCGCCCAGCGGCGTGATGGCCCCAAACCATCTCGGCGCTCCAAGCGCCATGGCATAGAGTGTTCCGGCAAAAAGAACGGCCCCGGCCAGTAGAATAGCTGCTGCGAGACCGAATTTCGAATGATCCACGGCGGAAATCGCTGTCGCCAAAGCCGCGTGCACGAGTAGGTAAAGCGTCGCGGTTTCCCACCAGCCAGCTGTTTTCTCATCAAACCCCTCCGCGAGCGCATGCGCGCCAAATGCACCAAGGGCAACAGCAATAAATCCTGTAATGGCTCCGATCGCGATCAGCATGAGTTAGGCCTCCAATGGGATAGAATAATTGACCACAGCGTGGCTCGACAGCTTGTCGCTGCCTTCGGCGCGAACATCGACACTGACAACGGCGAGTGTTTTGCCAATTTTTAGAAGATGCGCCTCGCCGATAACGGCGTTTCCGATGCAGGGGCGCATGAAGTTGATGTTGAGATTGCTGGTCAGGGCCATGGGGGTAATCCCAATCCGCGTGAAGATGGCGATATAGGCTGCGCTATCGGCGACCGCCATTTGCGTGGGGCCGTTAATATAGCCGCCCGGTCGGAGGTTTGCGGTGTCTACCGGTTGCCGGATGCGGGCATAATTTTCTCGCAGCTCGAGCACGCGCTCTTGTTCGCCGCCGCCGGTGAAGATCTCGTCGTAAAACGCGTTCACCTCTTCAACGGATACCACTGATCCCATGTTCTCCCTCCGATAGGCATTGACGTAAACTTGGCTTGGAGGCCAACCTAGCCACCTGACACGATCCGAAAAGAGATCACGCCACGGGAGGCCAATGACATGCTCACCAAAGGTGACGAATACCCCATTCATCAGACGCCCGAGCCTGTCGCCTATTCTGGCTCTGACCGAAACTTTTATGATCGGTTTTTCTTCAATGGCTATTCGGCCGACGGGTCGACCTTCTTTGCAGCAGCCTTTGGCGTTTATCCCCACCTCAATGTCATGGACGGGGCCGTTTCGATCTTAAAAGACGGGGTTCAAAAATCGATCCATGTGTCGCGCCTTCTCGGCATGGAGCGCATGGATACGACCGTCGGGCCGCTCAGTGTGGAAGTGGTTGAACCTTTAAAATCGGTTCGCCTCAAACTCGAAGAGACTGAAGGCATCGCAATCGATGTCACCTTCACCGGACGCCACTTTCCGATTGAGGAACCGCGCTTCACCTATCGCCAAGGGCCACGTATGCTCATCGACTGCACGCGGATGACACAGAATGGGCATTGGCAAGGCACGCTGAGTGCAGATGGCGAAACGGTTGAGGTCAAAGACTTTTTCGGCACGCGCGATCGCAGCTGGGGCGTACGCCCCATTGGTCAGCGCGATGAGCAGCCGGTCTTACCGATGCAATTGCCGCAATTCTTCTGGCTGTGGGCCCCGATCAATTTCCCGAACCTATCGCTCTATTTCCACGTCAATGAAGATGGTGGCGGGGGCGCTTGGAACACGCGCTCTGTCCTGGCCATGGATGGCGCTGACCATGACGGGCTGCTGCATCTCAATCGCCCCAAAATGGATGTCACCTGGCGAGACGGGACTCGCCGTGTCGAAACCGCAACCTTGCATGTGGAAGATGGACAGGGCGGCGCCCATGAAGTGACCTATGAGCCGATGTCGACCTTCATGATGAAAGGCATCGGCTACGGTCATCCAAGCATGGGGCATGGCACCTATCGCGGCGATCTCTCAGTGACGCGCGAGGACCTCACCCCGGACAATTTAACCTGGCAGCAGCCTGAAAATCTGCACATTCAGGCGATTGTCAAAGCGACGCATAAAGGCCCAGACGGTCAACGCAGCGAAGGCATCGGCATCCTGGAGCAATTGGCGCTCGGGCCACACGCACCCAGCGGATGGAAGGATATGTTCGATGCTTGAGGAGGAGCTCGCCACCAAATTCGCCGCCTATGCTGAAACGAGGCTACCTGGCGCTAGCAATGCGCAAGTGGTCAACATTAATCGCATCCATGGCGGTGCCTCGCGGCAAACCTATTCGATTGACCTGACATATGAGGATGCGACGGGGCCGAAGACCAAAGGGCTCATTCTGCGCCGCGACCCGCCGGACAGTTTGATCGACACTGAACGTCGTGTGGAGTTTGCCGCTATTCAAAGCGCCTATGGCCATCATGAACTGCCGGTGCCTGAAGCGCTTTTCTTGGAAACCGAAAATGACGCGCTCGGCGCGCCCTTCTTCGTCATGGGACGGATTGAAAGTGGAGAACCCCTCAAC